>CAYRSG010000046.1:0-13280 GCA_964426905.1 uncultured Clostridium sp.
TTACTCGTCCTCCGTATCGTCCGTTCCCTCGTCGTATGCGCCCGCGTCGGTATCGTCGTTTATATTTTAGTCCTCAAAATCAAATGTTTTACTCATTTTGATTTTTTTCTTTAAAATTATTTCGTTTGTTTTATTCAACTATCTCCGGCTTGATAAGCTTTGAAACAAGCCGTCCCGCCCAATTTCTGATAAGAACGTTATAGTCTTTAATATTGATTTTTTCATCGGCGCTCATTAAGTCATATATGACGCCCGCTTCTTTTACCCGATAAGGTATGTCTTTGAATCCGTTTGAAATATAGAAATTGCGTCTGTTAATTCTTTCCCGCTTGTTTTCCGCCGTATCGTCAAGCGGCTCCCGCGCGAGGAACAACGTTTTTCCCTTAAAGTAATCCTTCAAAAGCCGGAGTATTTTCCCGCCGTTTCCGCGCCCGCGCTTGTTTTTGTCTACGGCAAAATAAAAAAGATAGACAATATCCTTATATTCTACAACATAGGCAAAGCCGATAAACTCGCTGTTTTCCTCGGCTATGAGCATAGCGGCTCTGTTTTGAGCAGCCCGTCTTTTTAAAAAAGAAAACGGAGCGCGCTCATCCTTTGGAAACGCGGATATATATAGTTCCTTTATTCGTTTGTATTCTTCTTTATCGGCATTATGAAGTTCCATAAATACAGCTCCTGTGATTTTATACTAAAATTATACCATACAATCGGCAAAAATTCAATATCTCAGTTGATTTTTAGGCGCGCCCGCGTTTATGACGTCCGCAAATAAAAATCCGCCCGCTATGCGGGCGGTATTTCATTTTCGGGCAAAGCGCTAATACTACCGGCAGCTTCCGCAGTTAGGCGTACAGCTGTTTTAATTCCTTTTCGAAAAGCTCGGCGTAATTTTTAAAATTAGATATTTTACTTTCATATCCCATACATTTAATAAAATCCAGCGCGCATTTCAGATCCTTCGCCGATTTTTCATTTTCGCCGAGGCTTTTATAATATTCCGCCGTTTTTTGCAGCATTTGAAGCATAGTCTCGAACGAAATCCACTTTTGCTTTTCCGCCGCTTCATATCCGTTTTTGCCTTTTAATACAAGAGCCGCTTCGGAAAGCTTTGTGAAATACAGCTCGGGAATTTGATTTATAGCTGCGGCCGCGGATATTTCATCACCCTTCGCGCTGTACGCGTATGCAAGAAAACGCAAGGCGTCATATCTTATCTCAACGTCGACGGTCTTATCCATAACTGCATTCGCTATACGAATCGTCTCGTCGGGAGAAGCCTTGTAATCTACCGAATATAAAAGATTGCTCATTAAAACGTCGTTGCCGGGATATTTTGACAAACCTTTTTCGAGGATTTTTCTGCTGCTCTCAGGATTTGATTTTCTGTACTCAAAGGCTTCGTCGCATATACGGCATATATCCTCTTGCTCCTGTTTAAGACTAAATTCAAAAATATCATCGGTATGCACGCCAAAATAACTCGCGATATCCGGGATTAAAGTAATATCGGGCAACGCAATGTTATTCTCCCATTTTGATATGGCTTGCGCGGAAATATTAAAATGCTGCGCAAGCTGCTCCTGCGTAACATTTTTTTGCTTACGCAACTCCTTTATTTTTTTACCAATATTCATTTTTTAATTCTCCTGTAATCAAATTTAACAGCGCTGTTATTGATTAAAGTATAACACATAACTTCTAAAAATGCTATAACATATCAAGCTAATTAAGTCAACTCAAGGTTGATATAAAGCAGTATATCATTCGTCAAGTTCCAACCCAACGGGCGGCGGCACGGTCATGCTTGTCGGAATAAACGCGCCGCTTACCATGTATCTATTGACCGCTTCAACGAATTTATCCGCGCCTGCTATTTTTATATCTCCGCGTAAAAGGAACGCCTCTTTTACGATAATTCCTCCTCTCTGATTCTCTCGATTGCTTTCTTTTCAATTCTCGAAACCTGTACCTGCGACACTCCTATCATTTTCGCGATTTCAGACTGCGTTTTACCGCGGAAATATCTGAGCAAAATAACCTCCTTTTCGCGCGGCTTCATACGGTTTAAGATATCGTCGATCATTACCTTGTTGATTATTTCGTCCTCTGTTTCACCGCCGGCTATGGCGTCTATGAGATAAATTTTCTTATCTCCGCCGTCGTACACGCTTTCATAAATGCTTTCGGGCGGCGCGGCGGCTTCAAAAGCCTCAACAAGACTTTCCGCGTCGATACCCGATTCCCGGGATATTTCATTTATCGTCGGCTGGCGGTTCAGCTTTATTCTGAGAAGCTCCTCGCACCGCCATCCCTTCATCGCGTTTTCTTTAAGCGTGCGGCTTATTTTAACCGCGCCGTCGTCACGCAGAAAACGCTTTATCTCCCCCGTTATCATGGGAACGGCATATGTAGAAAACTGAACGTTAAATTCCGGATTGAATTTTTTTACAGCCTTGATAAGTCCTATTGCGCCTATCTGCGCCAAATCCTCCATGTCGCAGCCCCTGTTCGCAAATCGTCTTACAATGCTGTATACAAGTCCCATATTTTCCTCCACCATAATATTTTCCGCCTGCTTGTCCCCTTCAAGCACGCGTTCGATTAAAGCAGCATTATCCCGCATAGATCTCACCTACTTTAACCGTTTGCGCATCGTTATACGCGTACCCTTCCCCACCTCGCTTTCGACGTCTATGCTGTCCATAAACGTTTCCATAATCGTAAAACCCATTCCGGAACGCTCCATTTCAGGCTTGCCGGTAAAAAGCGGTTCTCTCGCTCTGCGTATATCGGGTATTCCCACTCCTTTGTCCGATACCGCAAATTCAACCGTGCCTCCGCATATATTCCCCTCCATAATAACATTGCCGTCCACTCCGTCGTATCCGTGTATTATTGCGTTTGTAACCGCTTCGGATACCGCCGTTTTGATTTCCGATATCTGATCCACCGTCGGGTCAAGCTCCAGCACGAACGCCGCCGCTACCGTTCTTGCAAATCTCTCATTATCCGATATATTCGGAAACTCAATACGCATACTGTTCTTATACATTTAACAACGCCTCCTTTACTCCTTCCTCAAAGCTGTCCGCAAGCGTAACAATCGTGCCGATACCCGACATGGATATTATTCTTTTTACCGAATCGGAGGCTCCGTATATTATTATCCGTCCGCCCAACGCCTTCGCCGTATTGTATCTGCCCATAATCACTCCTATCCCCGAGGAATCCATAAACGTAACGCCGCTGAAATCGAACGCTACATTTACCGCGCCTGTTTTCACAAGCTCTCTGTCAATATTTTCTCTGACTTCCGCCGCCGCATGATGGTCAAGCTCGCCGAATATTCTCACAATAAGGGTCCGGTATTTACCCGATATAAGCAATTCCATACTTTTCTCCTCCTGTATATTTTTGGTATCTATATATATTTCTTTTTTTATCCCCGAATTCCTTTGACGAATCTTGACAACCTTTGCCGAAAAAGAAGAAATGTAAAAATTTAAATACAAAAAAGACCGGCGCGATTATCGTACCGATCACGATTATCTTAAATTAATTTATTTTATATTATTCTTCGCCGCCATTGCCGCTCCGACTATACCCGCGTCGTTAAAAAGCTTTGCTATTCTTATATCTGTTTTCGGCATAAATTTATTAAAATCGTACTTACGCACAAATTCTTTTACAGGCGCGAGCAGCGTATCCCCCTCCTTGCTGATACCGCCTCCTATAACAAGTATTTCCGGCTGGAATATATTAATAACGCTTAATATTCCCTCAGCGACATATCGTATATATGCATCTCTGACCTTTATCGCCGCCTCGTCGCCGAGCGCGGCGCACTCAAACGCCGTCCTGCCGCTTATATGACCGTTTTTTGCAGTCCATCTGTGCATAAGCGAATTCGGAAATTTATCCATCGCGGCTTTTGTCTGCTCTTTAAGCGCCGTGACCGACGCGTATCTTTCATAGCAGCCGGTTTTACCGCAATTGCACGGTTTACCGTTCATCTCCAGCGTCATATGTCCTATTTCCGCTCCGGCGCCGTTAAATCCGCGGTAAATTTTTTTATTGATTATTATTCCGCCTCCGACTCCCGTACCAAGCGTTATAAACACAAAACTGTCCGTATCATGACCGCACGCAATATATTCTCCGTAAGCGGCTGCGTTGGCGTCATTTTCCATATATACGGGTATATTAAAATATTTCATCAATTCACCGGCGACAGGCGCTTTTTTCATGTGAAGGTTTCCCGCAAAAACAACCTCGCCGTTTTTGCTGTCGACAGTTCCGGGGCTGCCTATTCCTATCGCGCGAATATCTCCGGGAGCGCATCCCGCATTTGCGGCGGCCTTTTTGCATAACGCCGCCATATCATATACTATTTCCTTATAGCTTCTGCCGCTCAGAGTCGGCGAAGAATATTTGGAAAGAATTTTCCCAAAGCTGTCAACGCATCCGACGGCGATATTCGTGCCTCCCAAATCAATTCCGATGTACATCCTATCTCTCCCGTAATCATACTATTTTGCCTGTATATCGTATAAGAATTACCGCCTTAAGAGGAACTCCGTCCTCAAACATTGTTTTCGACTTTATATCGCATCGCTTGTACACATTATTTGTATGAAGCAAATCAAGCGTGCAGCATACTACATCCTCGGTATCTTTTACCTTTTCGCAGAATTTTTTAAACTCCGCGACTGAATCTTTATGCACCACGTTGGTATTATAGACAGACTCCGGAATATTATCTATAACATAACCCATAATATATTTTTCTCCGTCATGAAGTTTCGTTTTTACCGACAGAGTCTTTGTTTTGAACGTGTACTCCGCAATGACGGCGTCTATAAGCTCGAGCGCCGTTTCGAAGCTGCGTCTCGACATATGGTAATCATTAACAATTCGCATCTGTTCCGTCGAATCCGTTACTGAAGCGTAATACATTCCTCTGTTTTCGTTTTCCGCCAGATAAAACAGCCTAAACATCAGCCATGTCCGATTATCGTTTCGGAAATTGCGCACCTGAACGGAAGCGCCGCGGGAAGCAAATCTCTTTGCGGTTTTCAGCGCCTCGATAAGCTTTTCCCTGTCGTAAGGAAAAATTCTCTCAAGTATATTGGTCGTATGATATTCCTCCGGCATCATATAATTTTTCGTAGCCTCATAGTAAAAATCGTTCGCTTTCACGAGCCTTAAATCATCGGCGCCGTCAAATGAATAAATCGCTACTCCTCCGAGGATATTGTTAAGAAGATTTTCCGTCATGAAATCAGACTGAAACAGCTCCTCGATAGCTATAGTCCGTTCCTCAAGCTCTTCGCCGCTCTCGGTACGCACATTATCGGGGTTTTTGATAAGCGTCTCAAACTGTTCCTCCGGCAACGGCTTTGAGAAATAAAATCCCTGCGCGTAATAACAGCCTAAATTAAGCAGAAAACGCTTCTGCTCATCAGTCTCGACTCCCTCCGCAATTGTCTGAAGCCCTATCCATTTCGCCATTCTTATTACCGATTCGAGAATTTCTCTGCCCTTGCTGCTGCCGTCCTTTCCCAAGTCAAGAAAACGCGCGTCGATTTTCAGGACGTCGACGTTTATATCCTTCAGTATATTCAACGATGAATAACCGCTTCCAAAATCGTCAAGCAAAACCCTGAAGCCTGACTTTCTTAATTCATCGACGGTTTTTATAATAAGCTTCTCATCCTTCGTAAAGGCGCTTTCGGTAATTTCTATTTCAATCAGCTTTCTGTCTATTTGATATCCGTCCGCGAATTCAGAGAATTTTTTTTCAACGTCAAGCGTATATATATCAAGTCTCGACACGTTAACCGATACAGGCACAAAGCTGTATCCCTTATCTATCCACAAGCGTATCAGCCTGCATGTTTCTTTCCAAACGTATTCGTCAAGACGCGTTATAAGCATATTCTGTTCAAAAAGCGGAATAAAATCACCCGGCGGGACGAGACCTCTTTCGGGATGTATCCATCTTACAAGACTCTCCGCGCCTACCACTTTATTCGTTCTTATATCAAATTTCGGCTGAAGATATACCTTGAATTCGTGATTTTCAAAGGCTCTTTCCGCGTCGTTTAACAGCTTGTGCTGAGACATCATATAATCGCGCACGGTTTTATTATATTCCGCCGCGTTAGCCGTATAGTTGTTTTTTACGGTAGCTATCGCGAACCGCGCCCTATCGCACATAAGTCTTATCGGAATATCGCGCGCTTCAACGTAATATATTCCCGCCACGATACGCACATCGGCGTCAAGCGAATAATCCTGCGCCCAGTTCTGTATTTCCCTGCCAAGGCGCTCCGCGTCTACATTTTCTTTTTCATCAAGAAAGGCAAATACATCCGAAGATATTCTTGCCGCCGGAACGTCCTCTCCGAGCTTTTCGCGAAGCTTGTCCCCTATGTATGAAAGAAGCCTGTCTCCCTCCGAAAAACCGAATCTGTCGTTTATAAATTTAAATTTTTCGACGTCAAGACAAATTACCGCGTATTCTTTTTCCGGATATCCGTCAAATTTCTCCCGCACGCTTTCAATAAACTTCTTTTTATTATATAAGCCCGTAAGCTCGTCATAATTCTTCAGTTTGTCTATCTCGGATTTTAAATAATCTATCTCGTCCGAGAGCCGTTTCGTTTCACAATCAGACATATCTGCACCTCCCGACTATACAACCCAATCTATATTATACCATATTATCATTTATTTGCAAAGTACTTTTTTGTACTTTTTTGTATTTTTATTGTTTTTCTTTTACGTATGTGGTATAATGCCTTGAGGGAGTGATAATATGCGTTATATACTGACAAAAGGTTTAGATAATAATCCCCTCGCCCGAAATATCAGAACGGAGGTTTTCGTTGACGAACAGGGTTTTAAGGAGGAATTTGACGATATTGACGCCGAGGCGTTTCACGCCGTGATTTTTGTTAAAGGCAAAGCCGCCGCGACCGGCAGGCTTTTCGGAAATCCGTCAGGATGTATGCGTATAGGGCGCGTAGCGGTTATAAAGGAATACCGCGGTATGTCGCTCGGAAGCATGGTTATAGCCGTTCTCGAAAGAAAGGCCGTTGCTCTCGGCTGCGCAAAAGCCGAGCTTTCATCGCAGGTTCGCGTTAAAGGCTTTTACGAAGAGCTCGGCTACAAATGCGAGGGCGAAGAATATCAGGATCAATTCTGTCCGCATATAAAAATGACAAAAAATCTTGTATGAAAGAGGAACGGCAATGTCTAAGGATAAGAAAACCGTAACAAACGCTATGCGTCTTTTAAACGCGGCAAAAATAAAATACGATGTAATCGAGTACGAGGCTGACGCGGTTGGCGAGCATTTTGGCGTCGCAATCGCCTCTCTGACAGGCATACAACCCGAAAAATGCTTTAAAACGCTCGTCGCGCGCGGCGATAAAAGCGGAATTATGGTTGTATGCGCGCCTGTGAACGATGAGGTTGATTTGAAAAAGCTCTCGAGGGTCTCGCATAACAAAAAGACCGAAATGATTCATGTTAAGGAGCTTCTTGCGCTTACAGGCTACATACGCGGAGGCGTGTCCCCAATAGGCATGAAAAAGAAATATCCGACGTACGTTCATAAAAGCGCGCTGGATTTTGACACAGTCGCCGTAAGCGGAGGAAGATGCGGAACAACGCTTCTGCTGTCTCCGTCGGATTTGCGCAAAGCGGTCGACTGCTCTTTTGAGGATATTATAAAGGAGGAACAATAATGGCTGTATTTAAAAGTGCGGATATTCTTATTCCGCGGAATGTTGATTTTACAAAGTGGAGCGTTGCGCCCTGCGACCAGTATACCTCGGAGCCGGCATACTGGGAAGAGGTTAAGAAAATTACGGACGGAAGTCCGTCGACTCTGAATATTATTTTTCCCGAAGTATATCTCGGCGGCGGCGACAGCGAAGAACGCATAAACAGAATAAATTCGTCCATGGACGAATATATGAAATCCGGTATTCTCCGCGAGCTTAGCGATACGTTTGTGTACGTCAGACGCGTGCAGTCCGACGGCAGAATCCGCCGCGGAATTATAGGCGCGTTCGACCTTGAGGAATATGACTTTTCCAAAGGCTCGCAATCCAAAATACGCGCCACGGAGGGTACTATAATCGAACGCATACCTCCCCGTCAGCGCATAAGAATAAACGCGCCGCTGGAGACTCCGCACATTCTTATACTTATCGACGACCGCGAAAAATCGGTTATCGAGCCGCTCGAAAACCGCACGAACAGCTTTGAGCTTCTGTATGACTTTGATTTGATGAAAAATTCAGGACATATTACAGGCTATAAGGTGGACGAGCAGGCAAAAAAAGATATAATATCCGCTGTCGGCAAGCTTTCCGATAAAGACGCGTTTGAAAAAAAATACGGCGTTAAGGATAAGGACGTTCTGATGTTCGCCGTCGGCGACGGAAATCACTCTCTGGCCGCGGCAAAAACCTGCTGGGAAGAAATAAAAAAAGGTCTTTCCGACGAGGAAATCAAAACTCATCCCGCAAGGTTCGCGCTTGCCGAGCTTGAGAATATCCACGACCCCGCGCTTGAATTTGAGCCTATACAGCGGGTTATTTTCGATACCGATCCCGAAAAGCTGCTCAGATCTCTCGTTGAATTTTATAACGCCTCGTACGCGCCTGTAAAAGGCAAACGCCACAAAATCGGATATACCTTTCAGGGGCATGAGGGCAGCGTTTACATAACCGAAACCGACTCAAATCTTCCCGTTGGAACACTTCAGAAATTTCTTGACGCGTATCTCGCCGAAAACGGCGGAAAAATCGACTATATTCACGGAAACGGCGTCGTAAGAAAACTTGCGCAAAAGGAAAATACAATCGGCTTTATGGTTGACGCTATGGAAAAGAACGATTTGTTCGCTACGGTAATCAAGGACGGCTCGCTGCCGAGAAAAACCTTCTCGATGGGCGAAGCGGCGGATAAAAGATTTTATCTGGAATGTAGAAAAATAAAATAAAAACATCAGATACTGTTTTTGAATTTATTTAAATACAGGGACTGTCAAAACGCCGTACAGCGATTTTACAGTCCCCTTTTTTTCATGTTTTCAATTATTATATTTCTCGCCCTTACGGCGTCGTCCTTCGTCGCGTCGGGAATATCCGAAAGCGGATATTCGATTCCGAGTTTTTTGTACTTAGACTTTGCCATTGAATGATACGGCAGGACGTCAAGCGCTTTTATATTGCGGTATCCGCCGATATATTGTCCAAGCTCCGCAAGATACTTATCGTTCAGCGTAATTTGCGGCACGACGACATGACGTATCCAGACAGGCGTTTTTTTTTCGGCAAGATAATCGAGATAAGCGAGCGCGTTTTTGTTTGAGTATCCCGTAAGCTTTATATGCTCCGCCTCGTCTATATGCTTTATATCAAGCATCACGAGGTCGCAGACCGACGCGAGCGCGTCAAACTCCCCTCTCCTGTCCTCGGAGAATAAAATTCCCGAAGTATCAAGACATGTATGAATACCGTTTTCCTTAGCCTTTGCAAAAAGCTCGGTGAGGAATTCTATCTGCATAAGCGGTTCGCCGCCCGTGGCTGTTATTCCGCCGTTTTTATAAAACGCCTTTCCCTTTTCGTATTCGTCAAGAATTTCTCCCGCGCTCATATCCGTACCGCCGTCGTATTCCCATGTGTCGGGATTATGACAATACAGACACCTCATAGGACAGCCCTTGAAAAAGACGACAAGTCTTATTCCGGGGCCGTCCACAGCGCCGAATGATTCAATCGAGTGAATATGCCCAATCATATTCTGTCATGGAAAGTACGGCTTATAACATCGTCCTGCTGTTCCTTTGTCAGCTTGGTAAAGTTTACCGCGTAGCCGGAAACTCTTACCGTTAGCTGGGGATATTTCTCGGGATGCTTCTGAGCGTCGAGAAGCGTCTCACGGGTGAATACGTTTACATTAAGATGATGACCGCCCTTTTCCGCGTAGGCGTCAAGTAAATTTACAAGATTTTCAACCTGCTGATTTGCCATAATAATCTCCTCCTAAAATTAATTAATCTACATTATCCTCGCAGCAGCCGTCTTCCAGCTCAACCGCAATATCGCCCATAAATACCTTGTCGTCCTTGCCCAGCGCTCCGGGGATAATCGAGAAGGTATTTGAAATACCGTCCTGCGCGTCCTTAAACGGCAGCTTCGCTACAGACGAAAGAGAAGCGACCGCGCCGTGACTGTCGCGTCCGTGCATCGGATTCGCGCCCGGCGCAAGAGGAACTCCCGCTTTTCTGCCGTCAGGAGTGTTGCCGGTCTTTTTGCCGTACACAACATTCGACGTAATCGTCAGAATTGACATAGTAGGAATACTGTCGCGGTAGGTGTGGTGCTTTCTTATTTTATTCATAAACGTCTCCACGATCTGCGCCGCTATTGAATCGACTCTGTCGTCATTGTTGCCGTATTTCGGGAAATCGCCCTCAACCTCATAATCGACGACAACTCCCGCTTCGTTTCTTATACATTTTACCTTAGCGTACTTAATCGCGCTTAAGGAATCAGCCACAACCGACAAGCCCGCTATACCCGTAGCGAAATATCTCTTTACTTCCCTGTCGTGAAGCGCCATCTGAAGCTTTTCATAGCAGTATTTGTCATGCATGTAATGAATGACGTTGAGCGTATTCACATACAAACCCGCAAGCCATTCCATCATGTCGTCGTACTTTTGAATTACGTCGTCATAGTCAAGATAATCACCCTCAACAGCTCTGTACCTCGGTCCGACCTGCGTTCCGAGACGCTCGTCAACGCCGCCGTTTATCGCGTACAGAAGGCATTTGGCAAGGTTGGCTCTCGCGCCGAAGAACTGCATTTCCTTGCCGACGCGCATCGAGGATACGCAGCACGCTATCGCGTAATCGTCTCCGTGCGTAACGCGCATAAGGTCATCGTTTTCGTACTGTATTGACGAGGTTTTAATAGACGTCTGAGCGCAGTATTCCTTAAACGCTTTAGGCAGCCTTGTCGACCACAGCACGGTCAGATTAGGCTCGGGAGCCGTGCCAAGATTATCGAGCGTGTGCAGATATCTGAACGAGTTCTTTGTTACAAGCGGTCTGCCGTCAATACCGACTCCGCCGATTGACTCCGTAACCCATGTCGGGTCGCCGGAGAACAGCTCGTTATATTCAGGCGTTCTCGCGAACTTTACGAGACGCAGCTTCATAATAAAGTGGTCAATGTATTCCTGCGCCTGCTCCTCGGTAATTACTCCGTTTTTCAAGTCGCGCTCAAAATAAATATCAAGGAACGTTGAGGTTCTTCCGAGGCTCATAGCCGCGCCGTTCTGCTCCTTTACCGCCGCAAGATAGCCGAAATACAGCCACTGAACCGCTTCCTTAGCGTTTTTCGCCGGCTTTGAGATATCATATCCGTAAATGTCGCCCAGCTCTTTAAGCTCGTCAAGAGCGCGGAGCTGTTCCGCGAGTTCCTCGCGGAGACGTATGTTCTTTGAAGTCATTCTCACAAGCGACGTCGCGAGCTGCTCCTTTTTATCCTCAATCAGATAATCCACGCCGTAAAGCGCAACGCGTCTGTAATCGCCTATAATTCTTCCTCTGCCGTAGGCGTCCGGAAGACCGGTTATAATAGCGGCGTGTCTCGCCGCCTTCATCTCCGGCGTATACACGTCAAATACGCCCTGATTATGAGTTTTTCTGTACTTCGTAAAAATATCGACAATTTCTTGGTCAACCTCGTAACCGTTCTCTCTGCACGCATTCTGCGCCATTCTTATACCTCCGAACGGCTGAAGCGAACGCTTAAAAGGCTTGTCCGTCTGAAAGCCTACAATCTGCTCGAGGTTTTTATCAAGATATCCCGCGCCGTGAGATGTAATCGTTGACACGGTTTTTGTATCCATATCGAGAACACCGCCCGCCTCGCGTTCCTTTTTTGAAAGCTCCATTACCATATCCCAGAGCTTTTTCGTAGCGTCGGTAGCCGGAGCGAGAAAATCGCTTCCGCCTTCATACGGCGTGTAATTTTTCTGAATAAAATCGCGCACATCGACTGATTCCATCCATTTGCCGGATTCAAACCCCGTCCATTCCTCTCTCGGTTCATTACGCATATATTTTACCTCCCGTTTATTTTCACTGTAATTTTATAACCGCGTATTATATTATTTAGCGGGCGTTAACTTATATACCATTATTTGGTTAGCTGTAGCTAACCACATTATTATAATATCATTTCCGCCGAAGATTGTCAACATAAATCACAAAAATTTTTATTGTTGTCGCAAGAGCCGCAGCCGAAGCGTCTTACGCTCCGGCTGTACGCGCCGTCCCGTTAATCCTTAACTGTATTCAATTTTTCCGCAGGCAATTTTCGCGCCGGAATTTCCCGACGGCTGCGTTGTAAAATCATCCGGTTTAGAGTGTATTACCACTACTCTCCCGATAATATCCTCAAGTTTAAATCTGTCCGTAAACACCGACATGTACGCGTATCCGCCGTTTGAAAACAGCGGCGGCAAATCGCCGGCATGATACGGATGAGGACAATCGCCGGGATTGAAATGACCTTTCGCATTGGCGAAAGGGTCTTTTTCATTACCGCCGCATTCCCGTCCCTCATGTATATGGAATCCTAAAACTCCGCCTCCGCATTTTCCCTCTTTGCACGGGAGACCGAATATTTCCGCTGTTACAAGCACGCCGTTTTTCATCTGCTTAAACGTTACCGTTCCGCGAAGTCCTCTGTAATTTTCGCCGCCTTTTACAGCCGCTTTTGCCGCGGTCCGCGGCTGAGTATGAATATTATTGTTCCTTCCGCCTATATGCATAACACGCTACCTCCTGCGTATTAATATTATGCGCCGAAGGCTGTACATTATTTCTTTTTTTGCTGCGGCATATTTTTCTCCGTGGCAAAATGCGCGCCGTCAGTTCTGTTTTCTTACAATCGTATAGTCGTCGCCCATACGGAAGTACGGGCAATTTTTGTTATTTCCTCTTATAAATCCGTACATTTCATCCTCGTCCAAATCAACCGCGCAGGAATAACATTCATATTCATCATCATAATAATAATTCATGCAGTATTCACAGTTTGATTTCATTTTGCAATCACGCCCCTTCGGCATAATATTTTATCATATAATACGGCTTTTTACAATAATATTTCACGCCGCGAAATAACAAAAAGGATAAAATGCTGTAAATCACATTTTATCCTTCTGCCGCCGTCTTCAGG
>CAYRSG010000047.1:0-11724 GCA_964426905.1 uncultured Clostridium sp.
TGGAGGAAAGGATGGGATTCGAACCCACGGATGCGTTAACATCACAGCATTTCCAATGCTGCGCCTTCAACCTCTCGGCCACCTCTCCGTGACAGCTTAGTTATTATATCATAATATAAATTGAATGTCAAGAAAAGGGGAGAAAAAAATCGGCTCAAAGACGAGCCGATTTTTTATTTAAGAATTACTTGTTTTTCTTATTTGATTTTCTTTCCTGAGCCGCGGCGGCCTTAGCCTTCATATCCGATTCTCTCCAAGCCGCCCAGAAGGCGCTCGCGATAAAGATTGAAGTATAAGCTCCGGCGAGAATGCCCACAATAAGAGGAAGAGCAAAATCCTTTATTGTCGATACGCCGAGGATGTAAATAAGAACGATAGTGATAAGCGTTGTTATTGTTGAGTTGATTGTTCGTCCGAGCGTCTCAAATACGCTTCTGTCAACCATCATCGAAATTGATTCATCCTTCTTGCGGGTTTTCTGATTTTCGCGGATTCTGTCAAAAATAACGATTGTATTATTAATAGAATAACCTACGACAGTAAGCATAGCCGCTATAAACGTTGTGTTAAGCGGAATGTTGGTAATCGCGTATACGGCTGCCATAACAAGAACATTAATCGCAAGGGCGACGACAGCCATAACCGCGCTTCTCCACTCGAAACGAATCGCTATATAGATAAGAATACATATAATAGCGAGCAGCGTATAAAGCAGAGCTTTTCTCTGGATTTCCTGACCAAAGCTTGCGGACGCGGAAGATACGGAGATAAGGTCCTCGTCAGCAAGAGAATACTTGTCCTTCATAGCGTTAAATATTTCCGTCTTTACATTGTCCTCTACAGGAGGAGTCTTAATAACCGCAATCTGGTCGTTTGAACCCTTCTGAACCGTAGCGGAAACCGTGTCGGTCGTACTCTGCTGAATTAAGTCGACAATTTCTTTATTATCAAAGTCTGTGTGCATATTAACCTGCATTCTTACGCCGCCGAGAAATTCAACGTCAAAGTTAAATCCGCCGTGGATAAGATACATCACTATACCTACAACTATTACAAGTGCGGGAATAAGCACAAATTTCCATCTGTTTTTAGTTAACTCTTTCATTATTCCGCACCTCCTTTTTTAGCTTTTGCGCTGTAGAACAGATTTCTGTTTTCAATACCGATACCTACAAGCTGCTTCAAGAGGAACTTGGTAATAACGATAGCGGTAAACATTGAAAGTATAACGCCTATGCCGAGGGTCGTAGCAAATCCCGTTACGGCGCCAATACCCGAAATGTACAGAACAATACATGAAATGATTGTCGTAATGTTAGAGTCGAGAATAGCGGAGAACGCTTTATCAAATCCCGATGAAACGGAAGCTTTGATTGTTTTGCCGATTTTGAGCTCTTCTTTCATTCTCTCAAATATGATACAGTCGGCGTCTACCGCCATACCTATCGAAAGGACGATACCCGCGATACCCGAGAGACTCAGGTTAACGTGGAACGCTCCGATAGCGAGCCCTATAAGACCTACATATATCAATAGTGAAATATCGGCTATAAGACCCGGGATTCTGTACATAATAACCATGAATATCATTATCAGCAGAATACCGATTGCGGCGGCGATAAGGCTTGTCTTCAAAGCGTTGGGACCAAGCTCCGCGCCGACAGTGTCCTTCGAAATAACGGTCAGGTCAAACGGAAGCTGACCGGACTTGATTTGATTTGCGAGAGTCTGGGCGGTCTCGGGAGTAAAGCTTCCTGAAATTACGCATGAGTCGGAATTAATTTCTTCCTGCACCCTCGGATTGGAAACTTCTTCGCCGTCCATCTGGATTGAGATGTAGTTTTTGTTTTCGCTCGCGCGGGCGGCAGCCGCTTTTGTAGCGTCGGCGAATTTCTGCTTAGCCTCGGCGTTGAATTCAACCTTTACATAGGGGATTGAAGTTCCGTTCTGCTCAACGGGACCGTACTGATACGAAGCGTCCTTAATATCGGTCGCACCGTCGAGAACAACGTTTCCGTCGGCGTCGTTAAACGTGAGTTTAGCAACGTTGCCGAGAAGGTTAGCCGCTTCATCCGTGTTTGTTACAGACGGGATTTCAACTGTGATTTTGCCGGCCTCGCCCTGAGATATACGCGCTTCGGTATATCCGGCGTTTGTCATACGAGTCTGGAAAATCGACTCAACGACTTTCATCTGGTCTTCTGTCGGGGAATCTGTCTCTGCCTGGAAGGTGATAACCGAACCTCCGGCAAGATCGATTCCTTTTTTGATACCCTTTTCACCGAACGCTCCGTCATATGAGAAACCAGCCACGTTAAATCCGATAAACGCAACGTAGTTCAGAATGATAGCGAGCGCGACGATGAAACAAAGAGTAACAATGCTCTTTTTTTTCATTTGCGTTTCCATTCCTTTCTTTATCAGGGTTTTGCTGCTCATTAAAACCCCATTTTAAAATAACATGTCTATTATACCGCTATATCCTTTTTTCGTCAAGAAAATTTATTTTACTATAATGTAACAAAAAGGTTACAAAGAGGTAACAAGGAGCAATTTACATATTTTTAAAGAGATAGAAGAGACATACTTTGTCAATAATAACTTCAAATAAAAAAATAGCTTGACTTATTCCGGATTTAATATAAAATATTGGTAGAAATTAAAATAGGAGAAAAACATGAACAGAAAAGAAAAGATACTTGCGTATATACATTCGGCGGAATATATTCCTCTGAAGCTCAGGGAGCTTGAGGCGGTTCTCGACGTGCCGAAGGAGGACCGGGAGGAGTTTGAAGCCGTACTTAAGGAATTGTGCGGCGAGGGAAAGGTTTTTGAGACAAAGAAAGGCAGATACGCGCCGCTAAAAGGGGGATCGTCTACAGCCGCCGGTCGGCTTGTATGCAATGAAAAGGGTTATTTCGGATTTGTAATATGCGACGACGAAAACGCCGAGGATATTTTTATAGCCGGCGACGATATGGGACAGGCGCTGAGCGGCGACAGAGTTCTCGCGCGATTTGACTCCAAGGGCGGCGGCGCGCGTCATCGCCGCGAAGGACGCGTTATAAAAGTACTTGAACGCGGAAACAAAATTGTTGTAGGCGTAATATATAAGGAAAAAGACGGATACTTGTACATGCGTCCCGATAGCCGTAAGATATACGCCAAAATACGCGTTGCCGCCGAAAACGCCATGACGGCGCGGATAGGCGACAGAGCCGCCGCGGAAATTACCGGTTATGCGGATAACGGTAAGGTATTCGGCAAAATAGCGAGCGTTCTGGGCGAAGAAGACGACTTGAAAAGCCATGTTGAGGGTATTATTGTAAGCGAAGGAATAAAGCGGGAATTCGATATTGAAACGCTCCGTGAAGCCGATAAAATACCGCAGTCGGTAAGCGCGGCAATGAGAGAGGGCAGGGAAGACCTCAGGGATATGCTGATATTCACAATAGACGGCGACGATGCGCGTGATTTTGACGACGCCGTTTCGCTTACTCTTGCCGAAAACGGCAATTACTGTCTCGGAGTGCATATAGCGGACGTTTCCGAGTATGTAAGGGAAGGTTCGGCGGCGGAGAACGAGGCGTATGAAAGAGGCGCGAGCGTTTACCTTGCGGACCGGGTGATACCGATGCTTCCGGAAAAGCTCTCCAACGGAATATGCAGCCTTAATCCGAACGAGGACAGACTCACGCTGTCCGTATTTATGGAAATAACGGGCGACGGAACGGTAGCGGGACACAAACTGTGCAAATCGGTAATACGCTCAAAGGAGAGAATGACATATAAGAATGTAAATTCTATTCTTGAGAATGAAGACGAGACGCTGTGCGAACGGTACAAATATATGCTTCCGACGCTTAAATCAATGGAGACGCTTGCGGAAATACTGCGCAATAAACGAATCGCCGGAGGTTCAATCAATTTTGATTTCCCGGAAAGCAGAGTAATCGTCGACGAAAACGGCGTACCTGTCGACATTGTCAGGGAAATCAGAGGCGTTTCAAATAAAATGATCGAGGAGTTCATGATCGCCGCAAACGAAACGATAGCCGAATACGCGTTCCGGTCCGAGATTCCTTTTGTTTACAGGAATCACGCCGCGCCGTCGCCTGAGAAAATAGCGGAGTTCAATGAGTTTATACGGCGTTTCGGACTTTCGATAAAAGGCGGGATTGACCGCGACGTCCCGATTCATCCCAAGGCTTTGCAGCGCATACTTGACGAGGTGAAGGATACGCCGAGGGAGAGGCTTGTGTCGTCGACAATGCTCCGTTCGCTTATGAAGGCGGAATACAGCGGCGTGAATCTCGGGCACTTCGGACTTGCCGCGAAATACTATTGTCATTTTACATCGCCGATAAGAAGATATCCCGATTTGGCGATACACAGAATTTTGAAAGCGTTTATCGACGGTAATCTCGGTGAGGATAAAATATCGTATCTTAAAGGCTATACCGCCGCGGCGGCGGTTCGTTCGAGCGAGCGCGAGGTAACGGCGGAGCATGCGGAGCGCGATGTTGAGGATTTAATGAAAACAGCGTATATGAGCAGGTTTGTCGGAGAGACATTTGACGCCATTGTCGCGAACGTAACAGGATTCGGTATGTTTGTGGAACTGGAAAATTCTGTTGAAGGACTTATCCGCGTCGAGAATATGACAGATGATTATTACGAGTTTGACGAACACGCGAACGCGCTTATAGGCAGACGGAAAAATAACGTATATACAACGGGCGACCGTATTAAAGCGGTTCTTGCCCGGGCGGACGTGATTTTAAGGCGGATTGATTTTGTTCCGGAAAAGGACGCCGATGATAAAATTTTAAAAAAGCTCGGCGCGGCGCGTGAAACGACGAAGAATGCGGAGAAAAAAACAAAGGCTAAAACAAAACGCGGGAAAAAATACAAGAGAAGGAAAAAACATTAAAATGGAAAAATTTGAAATTGTGATAACAACGCTGTTCGGACTGGAATCGCTTGCGGCGCGCGAGGTTCGCCGTATGGGTTACGAAACGTCTTCCGTAGAGGACGGACGGGTTACGTTTCTCGGAGACGCCGAGGCTGTATGCAGAGCGAATATATGGCTGAGAACAGGAGAAAGAGTTCTTATAAAAACGGCGGAATTTACGGCGGCGACCTTTGACGAGCTGTTTGAGAAAACAAAACAGGTTCCATGGGAAAATTGGATAGGCCGTAACGACGCGTTTCCGGTAAAAGGGTATTCGCTCAAATCGAAACTCGCGAGCGTGCGCGATTGCCAGGCTATTATAAAAAAGGCGGCGGCGGACCGTCTGTCTTCAAAATACGGAATATCATGGCTTCCTGAAGAAGGGGCGTTGTACAGAATACAGTTTTCGATATTCAAGAATAAGGCGACGCTGATGATAGACACGTCGGGCGAAGGCTTGCATAAAAGGGGATACAGGCGGATCTCCAACGCCGCGCCGCTCAAGGAAACGCTCGCGGCGGCAATGGTTGAGCTGAGCCGCTGGAGGTTTGAGTACCCGCTGTGCGACCCTTTCTGCGGCAGCGGAACGATTCCCATAGAAGCGGCTATGATAAAGCGCAATATCGCTCCCGGACTGTCGCGTCCTTTCGCGGCTGAGAGCTTTGCGCGGATTGAAAAGAATGTCTGGGAGAGAGCGAGGGAAGAGGCGAGGTCTCTTGAAAGAGACGTTCCGCTCGAGATATACGCTTATGATATAGATAAATCCGTCGTTGAAATCGCGGAGCGTAACGCCGTAAAAGCGGGAGTGGGAGAGTGGGTTAAACCGATTTTGGGCGACGCGAGAAATATTCGTTTCGATATGCCGTACGGGACGATAATATGCAATCCTCCCTACGGCGAACGTATAGGAGAGATAAAGGATTGCGAGAGACTTTATGAAGATATCGGGAAATGCTTTGCGCGTCTTGATAAATGGTCGTACTATATTATAACCTCGAATGAAAATTTTGAAAGGCTTTTCGGCAGAAAGGCAAACAAAAAACGCAAGCTCTATAACGGAATGATAAAATGCGATCTGTACCAGTTCTTTGCGGAGAAACCGCCGAAAAGCGCAAAATAATATTAAAAAAACGAGGACGTTTGCCGTGCAACCATCCTCATTTTTCCGCTTCGCGGTTGTTTTATTTTGACGCGCCCGCTTATATTTACCGCGATAATCCGCGTCAGCCATACCGCGCGGGATTTCTTGCTTTACTTTATAACTCTTACCTTTATAACCGAATCCATGCCGTTAAGCTTTTCAACCGCTTCAGCGGGGATTTCATGGTCAGTATTAATAATCGTGTAAGCTATATCGCCTCTTGACTTATTAATCATATCGGAAATATTTACGCTTGAGAGCGCGTCGGTGTACTTTGCGATTACGTTCGGCACATTCTTATGCGCGATTGTTATTCTGCCTACGTTACCTGTCGGAAGCGAGCAGTTCGGGAAGTTAACCGAGTTTAAAATATTACCGTTCTCAAGATAATCGGCAAGCTCCCGCGCCGCCATAACGGCGCAGTTGTCCTCCGACTCCTCCGTCGAAGCGCCCAGATGCGGAATATTTATAATTCCCGGCTGATTAACAGTTTCGCTGTCCGCAAAGTCAACAACATACTTTTTAACCTTACCGTCGGCAATAGCCTTCTTTATATCGCCGTTATTTACAAGTCCGCCTCTCGCGAAGTTCAGTATTACAACTCCGTCCTTCATCATCGCGATTGTCTCCGCATTTACAGTATCTCTTGTTGAATCCATAAGCGGAACATGAATCGTCAGATAATCCGCCTCGGCATAAACCTCCTCAGGCTTATTCGCCTTACGAATATGTCTTGACAGCTTCAGCGCCGAGTCTACCGACAGATACGGGTCGTAGCCGATAACATCCATACCGAGCGCGTAAGCCGCGTTCGCAACGAGAATACCGATTGCGCCCAGACCTATGATACCGAGCGTCTTACCTTTTATCTCGTTTCCGGCAAAGTTTGACTTGCCCTTTTCAATCTGCTTGTCCACATCCTCGCCCGTAAGAGTGTTTGCCCACGCGTTTCCGCCTATTATATCTCTTGACGCAAGCAGCATACCGGCTATAACAAGCTCCTTAACCGCGTTCGCGTTCGCGCCCGGAGTGTTAAAAACAACTATTCCCTTCTCCGTGCATTTGTCAGTCGGGATATTATTTGTGCCCGCGCCCGCTCTCGCCACAGCCTTCAATGAAGCGGGAAGCTCCATATCGTGCATTTTAAAACTTCTTAAAATGATACCGTCAGCGTCGGCATTGACGTCGTCGGTTATTCTGTAGTTCGCGCCGAGCTTATCAAGTCCGCACTTTGCAATTTTATTCAGTGTCAATACGTTAAACATTTTCTATGCTCTCCTTTTATTAAATACGATAAGAACGGCGAAACCGTTCTTATCATATAATATTCGTCTTATTTGTTTTCAGCTTCAAATTTCTTCATAAATTCAACAAGCTTTTCCACGCCTTCAACCGGCATAGCGTTGTAAATACTTGCTCTCATACCGCCCACGGTTCTGTGACCCTTGAGGTTTACAAATCCCGCCGCCTTCGATTCCTTGACAAACTTAGCGTCAAGCTCCTCATTGCCCGTTACAAACGGAGCGTTCATCAATGAACGGTCCTCGGGAACGACAGTACCCTTAAACAGACTCGAAGAGTCAAGATAATCATAAAGTATCTTAGCCTTCGCCTCATTGATTTCCTGAAGCGCCTTGACTCCGCCCTTCGACTTTATCCATTCAAGCACGAGCTTCAGTACGTAGATACCGTATGTCGGCGGCGTGTTGTACATCGATCCGTTATCGGCGTGAATCCGGTAGTTGAGCATTGTCGGGGTGATATCCATTTCATTGCCGATAAGGTCGTCTCTCGCGATTACAAGCGTTACGCCGGCGGGACCGAGATTCTTCTGAGCGCCGGCAAACAGCAGACCGAACTTCGATACGTCTATTACCTCCGACATTGCGCATGACGAAATATCCGCTACCAGCGGAACATCGCACTGCGGCAGTTCGGTATATCTTGTACCGTAAATGGTGTTGTTATAGCAAATGTAAAAATAATCCGCATCGGATGAGAATGTTGATTTGTCAAGCTTAGGTATATATGAAAACGTCTTGTCGGCAGAAGACGCCACACGGTTAACCGTAATGTATCTTTCCGCTTCAGCCGCCGCTTTCTTAGCCCACTGACCTGTTATAACATAGTCGGCCTTCTTGTTCTTTGAAGCGAGATTTAAAGGAATCATCGCGAACTGCGTGCTTCCGCCGCCCTGAAGGAACATTACCTTATAATTATCGGGTACGTCCATCAGTTCTCTTACAAGCGCTTCAGCGCTGTCGATAATCTCCTTGTAGTCGGCGCTGCGGTGACTCATTTCCATTACGGACATGCCGCTTGCGCCGTACTCTACCATTTCGCTCTGCGCCTTCTTCAAAACTTCCTCGGGAAGCATTGAAGGTCCGGCTGAAAAATTATAAACTCTGCTCATTGTTATAGCCTCCAAAATATTTATTGTATTTATCTGCATTGAATATTATTATATCTCAAATTTTAACATACGTCAATATGCGCGTGATAGAAATTTAACAAATTTTGCGGTTCTTTTTGTATCAATGTGTATAATTTTCGAGCGCGGAGGCTATCGCCCACGCTATTTTAGCCTGATATTCCTCGCTTTTGAGTTTCTCCTCCTCCTCGGGATTCGACAGAAAACCGCATTCCGCCAATATCGACGGTATAGGAGGGTCTTTCATGAGAAACAGCTTCTCATCGGCTGTTTTTACCGCGTGAGTATCGGCGCCCGTAACGGACGCTATGCTATCCTGTATCCGTTTCGCGATTTCTTCCGCTCCGGGATGGGCTTTGTCGTAAAAAATATGCAGTCCATGCACATTTTTATCGCTGAAAGAATTCATATGTATGCTTATAAACAAATCGGCGCCGCTGTTTTTTATAATGTCGCGGCGTTTATTCATATCCGATACTTTCATTTTACGAATCGTGTCCGCGCTTTCGTCCTGAAGCCCGTAATCGCCGTCGCGCGTCAGTATTACGCCGACTCCCTTCCCTTCAAGTATCTCCTGCAGTTTCTTCACTATCGCCAGGTTTATGTCTTTCTCCGGCGTTCCGCTTACGCCTACCGCTCCCCCGTCCGGTTCGCCGTGTCCGGCGTCGAGCGCCACCTTAAAATCGCCGCTGCCGAAAGTACGCCGGCTGTCGCAGACGCGCGTATACGTTCCTGCGGCAAGTACAACGGTCGTAAGCAGCAGCGGTATAATCATATGCCTTTTTGTAAAAATCATACTGTGTCCTCCATCATAAAATATACTATATTTTTATGACGGAATATCTGTAAAAATAACGCGGTTAAGTCCGATCTCGCGTTTGAAAATGTAAAATCATCCCGTTATGGTATGAAAACCGGCGTGGTGAAACGGTTTTTTAATTCAGGCGCTTTTGAGCGGGAGCTTTCAGCGCGGAAGCACATTGACAAATTTTGTCGTATGCAGTAAAATTTATATGATTGTGAAAGTATTGTGAGCGACTCAAAATATTTTATATTTTGCGGTCTATGAGAGTAGGATGATATAATGAAACTATACATAGCGTTGTGCGACGACGAAAAAACAGATTTATTGCAAGAAAAGAAGCTCATAGAAAAGGTATTACCCGCTGTTTCAGATGCTGTCAACTGGGAAATTGACACATTTTTATCTTCAGAAGATATGCTGAATTCAAATAAAATATATAATATGATTTTTCTTGATGTGGAAATGGATGGATTAAACGGCATTAAAACAGCAGAGGCGCTTCATAAGAAAAGTCCGATAAGTTTAATTTTCTTTGTAACTCATCACGAGGACTATATGGACGAAGCTCTTGATAATCATGCATTTAGATTTTGGACAAAACCTATCAGCGAAACAAGGCTTATGTATGGTATTCAATCGGCAATAAAAAAAATTACTACATATAAAAGAAGCATAACCGTTACGGTTGCCAAGAAAACCGTAAAAATACTTTTAAAAGATGTAATATACGTTTATCATAACAATAGATTGACGTATATCGTTACTACGAATGGCGCGATAGAAACGCACGATACTTTTCAAAGTGTTGCAGAGCAATTAACAGACGATTGTTTTTTTGAGACGCACGCGAGCTGCTATGTAAATTTAAACTATGTTTCTGATTATGATAAAACTGATATAATATGCGAATATAACGGAAAAATCTATAAACCGTTTATTTCAACAAGAAAATATGCTGCTTTTAATAAAAGGTTTAGAGAATGGAGCGCTGAATTGCAATGACAATAAGTATTGGATACATGTTAGGGAATATTTTTGAATTCTTATTATTTATATATTTTTCGAATACAAGTTTTTATCCGAAAAAAACTTATATAAAAAGTATATTAATATCTTTTTTTGCTTATGTTGCGTTATTTGCAATAGGAACAATTGGCAGCGCCTCTATTTCAATATTTTCGTTTTTTATTATTAATGTTATCTTGTTAACACTGTGTTATAGTATTAAACTGCGCAACGCAATATTTTTTAGCATTATATTAGATGCGTTATCTTGTCTTGGGGAATATATTGTCATTTATGCACTGGGGGTAAGGTATGAAAATGGATGGGTGCAAGCAACATTTACACTATATCAATCCATTGCAATAATAAGTATCGAAAAAGGATTATATCTGGTAGGAATTCTTTTTTTAAAACATTTTACAGTAGGAAAAAATATATATGACAGTGAAACTCCGATAGTGTTAACCATTATTCCGATGTTAACAATGATATGTTTAACCTCATTAATGATGATAGAAATAGATACTTTGTTTTTTCTGTTATTATGTACAGTGTTTCTATTGATAAATTTTGTAACATTTTATATAAATGCAGAACTAAATAATAAAAATGGGGAACTTAAATTTTTACAAAATAAATTATCAGAATATCAACTGATATCCGAAAAATACGAAAACACAAAAATAATGCGTCATGATTTCCATAAGCAATTAGAGGTATTAAAAGATTTAATTGCAGCAGATAATATAAAAGCTAAAGAATATATGCGGCAAATTCAATTTTCTCAAAGAGAATTAGACTATGCACAGTATACGGATAATAAAATTCTTAATGTTCTTTTTTCTCAAAAAGTAAAAGAATGTCACAAACGAGGTATAGAAATACATATTCATTCAACCTCGCCCACGCTGTCTTTTATATCCGATATTGATACGGTAGCGATATTTTCAAATATGATAGATAATGCAATAGAAGCGTCGGAACAAGCAGAAACAAAAGAAATTTATGTGGATTTATATACGGTAAATGATTCATTTTCCGTTGTAAAGGTTGAAAATTATACCGATAAAGAACCTGTTATCCTTGACGGAACGCTCCGCACACAAAAGGAAAATACAGATATTCACGGTATGGGAATAAAGAGCATAAACAACGCTCTTAAACAGTATAACAGTGAATTGACTTGGACATATGACAAGGAAAAAAAATTTTTTAGAGCCATAGCTTTAATTCATATTCCGGATAAAACAGCGTTTAGACACGATTATGACAGCGTTTAGACATGAAAGCTTGTCAAATTTGAAATTATAGCTTATAATGTAAATATAAAAAAATATAAGCCTGCAAATAAAAAGTCAATAGGAAAATGAAAAAAATAAAAAAGATTT
>CAYRSG010000048.1:0-11343 GCA_964426905.1 uncultured Clostridium sp.
ACAGGATTGGAAGCTGTTATGCTCACTTTTATACCACAACATTTATTATACAGCCGTCAATAGTTGCGGCGTTATCTGTAAATGAAGGCTCTTTGCCAATATTTAGCGCATAAAAAAGAGTGCGGCGCCAATGATTTTTTGAAAATCTTGGCGCCGCGGCTCCCGTTTTTAATTTTTTATTTCGGCTGTTTTCCGTCGTGTCAGCCGCCGCTTAATCTCTGTCAATTTCCCATTTAATTTAATTTAGATCCGCACTTAATGCAGAATTTTGAATCGGGCGGATTATCATAGTCGCACACGCGACATTTTATCGGAGAGGACTGAGCAACCTCCGGCTGCGGCGCATCCTGCGTCGGCTCGGGCTGCGTCGGCTCGGGTTGCGTCGGCTCGGGCTGAACAGACGGCTGCGGCGGATATACCGGAGATTGAGGATATACCGGAGACTGAGGATATACCGGAGGCTGAGGATATACCGGAGCGTTGTAGGATGAAGCGGCCGGATTTTTCAACTGCTCGTAATAACCCGCATTAACCATTCCGAGGAAGAGAGGAGCGAACAGAGAGTATATAATTGATATTATAACGTTTATAAACGCGAACAGTATACCGATAAACGGAATTTTCGCAAACAGCGAAAGAATTAAGGAGACGACGCCGAATATAATCGGCGGAAGGAGTGTAGCGAGGAACATTTGTCCCTTATAACCCTTTGTCATGCTTTTTGATTTTTTCAGCGCGTCCGTCGCGCTTACCGATTTATCCTCAATGAGAATGTACGGGACAAACGCGTAAGCAAGATTTTTAATTATTATGAAAACTAATCCCGCGACGGGAATCAAAAACCATAATACAAGCCACAGATTTCTCCAGCACATTCCGCCAGCGACATGCTTAAAATTCTTAAATCCGCAGAAAAGTCTGTTTGAATCTGCTTCCTTCCCGTTATATGCGTCAAGATATAGCATTGACGCGCCGGCGCTCAGAGCTAAGGTCACCGGCACGGTGATTATCGGAAGAATTCCGAAAATTACCGCGATTATACTAAGAAGACCGCTGAGGAGCGAAAGTCCCCACAGCTTCACAGGAATTCCTTTTAAAATATTGAGCGTTCTTTTATATATGTAACCAATCATTTTATTTACCACCTTATAATTTATTTTTTTTGTCCATAGTATGCGTTTGCGCCGTGTTTTCTGTAGTAATGCTTATCTTTGAGCTCCTGCGGCGCTTCATGTACCTTCGGGTTTATCATTTCCGTGCGCGCCGCCATTTTTGCGACTTCCTCAAGAACAACGGCGTTATGAACCGCTTCCATACCGTCCTTGCCCCATGTGAACGGACCGTGATTTTTGCACAGAACCGCCGGCATAGCGATATAATCCTTATCCTTGAAGAAATCAACTATCAGAACGCCTGTGTTCCTTTCATACGCCTCGTCGATTTCTTCCTTTGTGAGATTTCTTAAGCAAGGAATTTCGCCGTACATATAATCGGCGTGAGTTGTGCCGTAGCACGGAATACCGCGTCCCGCCTGCGCCCAGCTTGTCGCCCACGGAGAATGGGTATGTACTATACCGCCGATTTTCGGAAACGCCTTGTACAGCTCGACGTGCGTCGCCGTATCGGAGGAAGGATTGTATTCGCCCTCGATTTTATTGCCGTTAAGGTCGACTATAACCATATCCTCCGGTTTGAGCTTATCATAATCAACGCCCGACGGCTTAATTGCAAAATATCCCGTCTCACGGTCAATCTCGCTGACGTTGCCCCATGTGAATGTGACAAGTCCGTGTTTAGGAAGCCGCATATTTGCTTCATAAACTCTTTTTTTCAGTTCATCTAACATGTATTGATACCTCCTTGTATATTTATTTCATATATTCAACAGCCGCCGCTTCAATCGGCAATCCCTTGCTGTAGCGAGCCGCAAACGCTTTGAAGCCTTCAACGTCGTTAGCGTCCGGAGAAATTGTGCGCACGTTTCCGTTCGCGAAAACCTTGTTGTTAAGAAAATCGGTAAGAGTTTCGCCGTCTTCTTTGCGGAGCATATACGACGCCAAAAGCGCGATACCCCACGCGCCGCCCTCGCCCGCCGTTTCCATAAGAGAAACGGGAGTGTTAAGCGCCGCCGCCATGAATTTCTGACCGACGTCCTTTGTCTTAAATAAACCGCCGTGACCGAACATCTTGTCGATTTTGACGTTTTCTTCGGCGAGGATATCCATGCCGAGCTTAAGAGCGCCGAGCGCGGAATAAAGATGAGTCCTCATCAAATTCGCAAGGTTGAATTTGCTTTCCGGCGTTCTTACAAGCAGCGGACGACCTTCGCTCATATGAGTGATATTTTCGCCGGAAAAATAGTTATAGGAAAGAAGACCGCCGCAGTCGGCGTCGCCCTCGAGAGCTTTATGGTAAAGCGTGTCGAAAAGCTCCGGAACGCTTATATCAGCGCCTATCGCCGACGCAAATTCTTTGAAAATATTTACCCACGCGTTAATGTCGGAGGTGCAGTTATTAACGTGAACCATCGCGACGTCGTCGCCGGCGGGAGTCGCTACTATATCTATTTCGGGATATGCTTTCTCAAGAGGCTTTTCAAGCGCCACCATCGCAAATACCGAAGTACCCGCCGATACGTTTCCGGTACGTTTTGTAATGCTGTTTGTAGCCGTCATTCCGGTACCCGCGTCGCCCTCGGGCGGACACAAAGGTATTCCGGCTTCAAGATTGCCGGACGGGTCAAGCAGCTTTGCGCCTTCCTCCGTAAGACAGCCGGCGCTGTCACCCGCGGACAGAACCTTCGGGAGAATTTCTTTTATATTCCACGGCGCTTCTCTTACCTTTTCAAGAGCGGAAAATTTTTCAAGCATCTTTTCGTTATAATTTTTCGTTTTGCTGTCAATCGGGAACATACCCGACGCTTCGCCGACTCCGAGAACAAATTCGCCTGTCAGCTTCCGGTGTATGTAACCCGCGAGAGTAGTCAGGTATTTTATTGACGAAACGTGTTCCTCGCCGTTTAAAATCGCCTGATACAGATGGGCGATACTCCAGCGTTCGGGAATATTGAAGCCGAACAGCTCCGTAAGCTCCGACGCGGCTTCGCCTGTTATGCTGTTTCTCCAGGTGCGGAACGGAACGAGAAGCTCTTCGCGCTCGTCAAACGCCATATAACCGTGCATCATCGCGCTGAAACCCATTGCCCCGATTTTTTTAAGCGTAACGCCGTATTTGTTTTTTACATCCTTTGCCATATCGGCGTAGCAGCCCTGAAGTCCCAAGCGGATATCGTCAAGCGTGTATGTCCATATGCCGTCCGTAAGGCGGTTTTCCCAGTCGTGACTGCCTGACGCTATAGGGGCGTTGTTCTCGTCTATAAGCACAGCCTTGATACGCGTCGAGCCGAACTCGACGCCGAGAACGGTTTTTCCGCTTTCTACAGCGGTTTTGATATTGTCCATAATTCTCCTCCTTCATAAGTTAATATATTCATACAATAATTATAACATTTTTTAATAAATTCGCAATACAAAATATAAATAAAAATCAGATAATTTAAAAATTTTTCAAGAAGTTGCAATTTCTTTTGATATATGATATAATAAAAGAGCATATAGATTTTTTGGAGGAAGACGCAGGTGGATTTAATTATATTCAACAGGATAGAGGACGATCCTTGCATAAAGAGCATGCTCGAAAAGGACAATGTCGCCGTTTTACGAAATATAATAGAATTTTCGGAAACGGAGGGCGTCACGAATAACGCGATAAAGGAATATGTCGCGGCGCGCCTGGCAAACGACGACAATATAGTTTCCCGTTTGGCAAGATCGGGAAAGCGTATAGGAGACGACCTCTACAAGCTCGCGATGCTGGATATAGAGAGAATATACAAAAAGCTGTTCTCTATTCAGATAAAGTACGAGCCTTCGGGCAACGCGCCGGGATATTACAGCGGATATGTGGAATCGATAAAATCCATAACGGAAGCGGGCGACCCCGAGGAGCTTCTCGACTTGCTTATAATGCATTACAGAAAGCTCGGCTGCGGAATACAGGCGAAGTACATAGCCTTTAAGTATGACGGTTCTCTTACGGGCGTTTCCGATGTAGACGTCGTTTCGTTTGACTCTCTCGTCGGTATAGAGTATCAGAAACAGGCGCTTATTGATAATACCAAAACGTTCGTCATGGGAAAGGCGGCTAATAACGTTCTGCTGTTCGGCGACAGGGGAACGGGTAAATCGTCTTCCGTAAAAGCGCTGCTGAATATGTTTGCTTCCGACGGTCTGCGGGTTGTGGAAACGCCTAAAAACTGTATAAAGGATATACCGGAACTTACAAAGACGCTTTCGCAAAGCCCGAATAAGTACATAATATTTCTTGACGATCTTACGTTCGAGCCGCATGAAACGGAGTACAGCGCGCTGAAGGTTGCGATGGAGGGACAGCTTCAGGCAAGCCCTCCGAACGTGCTGATATACGCGACGTCAAACCGCAGACGTCTTATACGCGAAAACTGGTCGGACAGGGAAGGCGGAGAGATTCATGTAAACGACCGGCTTCAGGAGACGCTGTCGCTGTCGGAACGCTTCGGAATAAGTCTTGTTTTCCCCGCGCCGAATCAGAAGGAGTATCTGAACATAGTCGCTCAGATGCTCAAAAAGTACAATATCGAAATGAACGGCGATATAGAAAAGCAGGCTGTCGTATGGCAGATGAATTGCGGAGGAAGAAGCGCGCGCTGCGCGAAACAGTTTGTGACCTCATATATAGCGAAATAAAAGTTACGCGGAAAGGACAGATGTATAATGAAAAAGAAAGTTTTAGCTCTCGTTCTCGCGCTGTCGGCGTTTGCCGGAAGCGGCGCGTTTGCGCAGACGTTAAGTATTGACGCGCACGGAAGTCAAAGAGCCGTTATTATGTGCTATGATAACGGCGCGCTCGTGTACAGCGCGCTGTGCAGGGCGGAAGACGACAGCTTTAGGGCGGAAATTCCGGAAAAGTACAAAGACGCCAAGAAAAAAATGTACATAGCGGACACGCGGGAATTTGTCGACATAAACGCGCCTGAGGAGACGCAGTCTCCCGAGGTATCTCCGGAGCCGTCGGAAAGTCCGGCGCCGACGACGGCTCCGTCGGCAACCGAAGAACCCTATTCAACCGTAAAACCGTCGGCGGCGCCGCAGAACGCATACCCGTCTGTTTACGAAAAGGCTCTCGACGCGATTTTTGCTCCGGGAATAGTGAAGGAAACGGAAATACGGGTAAACGGCGATAATGAAGAGGTTTTCGCCGTTACGCTGCTTTATCAGGGCAGAGAAACGACGATTGAGATTGAGGATGACCTGAAAATTTCCGGCGCCCCCGAGGCGTATTCGTTTATGAACGGCATGGACGCTTCGGCTCTCGAGGAGGGCGATGTTATATGCGTCACGTCGAATATAGCGGGAGATAGAATAAAAACTCTTGATTTTGTATTCAGACCGACGGACGAAGATATTGTCACGGGAAGCGGCGATTTTGGAGTGAATTTTGAAAAGCTCATAGGTGAAAACGCGTCCAACTCCTCCGGCGGCTGGACCGTTATGAAATACGGCGAAAAGCCCTCGTCCGGCAGGTATCAGTACGCTTTCGGAGTCATAGCGAAGAAAAATGAGAATATGCTTACTCTTGTGAACAAAGAAGCCGATACCGACAAGGCTTTGGAGATTGATATTTCAAAGGATACAATAGTTTACAGCTGCGACGTTTCAAATAAGAACGAGGTTGAGGAAGGAAGCGTAGGCGATATATTCTCAACGGTTTCGAAGCGTATGTTCGACGACAATAAAATCGAGTGGGAAGAGGATACAAGCTATAATTACGCGCTTGTGAGAGTGGTTGACGGCGCGGCTACGGATATAGTTTTGTATAATAATTACAACGAATGAAATACAGCAAATGATACGACTCAACAAATCCTATACGGCGGCTTTGCCGTAGAAAGAGAGTAGGAGGAATATTGCTAAATGAAGTACTTTAGAAAAGCTGTCACGGCATTTTTCTGCGCCGCGGTTTTGGGCGCGGCTCCCGCGGCGAGCGCAGACGCCGACATAAAGGTTAGAATGGATTCGGTCGCGTCAAACGTATCGGAATACGTAAATTTTTCTGAAATTAAGCCGACGCAGATCGACAGCCGCACGCTTACTCCGGCGAGAGCCATGGCGGAGGCTGCGGGAATGACCGTAGATTGGGATCAGCCGACGCAGACCGCTATACTCACGCTCAGGGCGGACGCGTTTTCGGATAAGCCGATAGAACGCTTTGCGGCGGAGGTTATAAGTCAAGTCAGCGGTTACGGACTTGACCTTACCCCTGTAAGTATAACGGCGGCTTTAAAGCTCAATGACAGCAGCGCCGTTATCAGATATAATTTTACCGACGCCGACGGCGATAACGTTCCGATAGGAAAGAATTATCAAATGGTCTCGAAGGCGACGCTTATAAACGACGCGACTCTTATGATACCGATACGCGATTCTATGGAAATGTTCGGACTTGACGTAGGCTGGAATCAGGAGGAGCTTTGCGCTTATGTATCGATACCTGCCGAAGCGAAGGCGCATGACGGTATCGGCATAATAGCGAATCACGGCGAGGGAGAGTACGCCGCGGCAGTGCAGGCGGCTGAACAGGAAAACGTAAGACTGGGAAGATATATAGGAAATTTTAAGATTACGCATTACTGTCCCTGCGATATATGCAACGGAGGCTGGGGACCGTATACCGCGTGGGCGGGCGAACTTATTCCCGGTCAGACGGCGGCGGTAAATCAGAACACTATACCCAAGCTGAGCTGGATATATATCGACGGTTACGGGTTAAGACACGCCGAGGATACGGGTTCGGGAATCGGAGAGTATCAGATAGACGTTGCGGTGCCGACTCACGAAATGGCGACGTCTATGGGCGTGGTTTATAAAGACGTATATTTTGCGGAATAAATAAAGGCGGCGCGGAATTTCCGCGCCGTTTTCAGCGTATTATTTTTTATTAATTATGAAAATAATTTCAAATATATTGTCATTCACATTATAATCAAGCAGGTATACCGCTTCGGCTATGCCGGAATGGTTTGAGTAACTTGTTTCGGTTATTTTATCGGGGACGGGCATTGAAAGAGAACCGATAACGATTTTATCTCCGCTTTTACGCGGCTTTATTTTTGTGACAAATCTCTCCGTAATCTCGTGAACGCCGTCGAATACATCGCGGAGATTTACCGAATTATCGGATATTTTAACGCTTCGTTTTAATTGTACCGAAGGAGAATATGACGAGCCTATTTCCATTGAAACGCCGCCGTCGCCCGCTTTAAAACAGTCCGCCTTGGCGGCGGCGCCGCGTATCTGAGCCTTCTCGTCGATAACGGGAAGACTGTGACCGAGAGACGACGCGCAAAGACAGTCGTATCTTGTATCATCGTTAAAATAATCCGCGGTATATTCGCCGCAGCCTATGTCGCACAGAAGCTGTTTTTCGCTGTCCGCGATAATAAAGCCGCCGACGTCGTTATGGTTGTGCGGCTCGTCGTTGTTTCCTCCTTTTATAAAGAAGTAAAAGCCGTCTTTTTTGTTTATGTACCACTGCGACAGAGGATAAATAAATTCTCCCTTTGCCTCATGCTGTTTGGGAAGAGGATAAAGATATGAGCGTATATAATCCGCCCAGCGTCCGCAGTCGTCGCAACGCGCCGCGGGTTTTAACGGCGCGTAAATTCCGTCAAAATATCGGTTTAAAACGCCTGTAAGTCCTTTGGAGGGAGAAATATCGGGAATGCAGTCGGAACAGCTTACCGCGCTCTGACCGAGATACGCGCTCTGAGAAAAATGCGCGATGGCGTTTACTTTGGAGGAGGACATGATATCCATACCTGTTTTCTCTTTTAAAAGAGCGGCAAAATACATATAGTATCCGAAACCGTAGCTCCAGTAGCCGACGCCTTCAAGACATACGCCGTCGTCCTTTATTCCCGACAGGTAACAGCCGAGAGCGTTAAATATTCTTTCGGGAACCGGCTTGCCGCTGTAAAGATATACCATGCCGATACAGCCGCCGCATACGGCCGCCCAGTTGTTATCGGCGCTCTCCCAGCCGAAGCGTCTCTTTTCAAATACGTCGGTAACGCGCGAGCATACCTCGCAGTCGATTTTATTTTTTAAATCCGCCGGAAGAGCGTTTCCTAAAAGATAGCTGATTTCAGTAAGCGTCTGAGCCGTTTCGGCCGCGAACAAATCGATTTCCTCTCTCGGATTTTCCGAATTTTTTGTATGAGCGGGAAGAGCCCATGTACATTCCCCGCATACGGCGTAAAGCAGGGAGCAAAGCTCCGTAAGGTATTTTTCGCCGTAAGCCTTATACATCATAAAGCAGCCGTCAATACGTCTGCGGCGGTCAAAATACAGCTTTTCGTATCCGATTCGCCTGCCGCTTGCGCGAAATTCGTCATAAGACTCATCGGTAAGCGGCTCTATAATATTTTTATGATATTTACCGTAAAAGTCCTTTATTTCAAGCTTGTCCTCATCGGATAGAATCAGATTTTCAAAAAGTTTTTTTATCATTCGCCGTGTCCTCCGAATATTCGCTGATTGGGATATATACATTATACTATGATATGTTCAATCTGTAAACAAAAATATATACGCCGGCGGTCTGAGCGTATATGCGGCGATAATTTTATCTTATACGGAAATTTTTTAAGAATCCGATATTTTTGCTTGTGTTAAAATGATGTGAACCAAAAAAGAGAAGCGGCTTCAAAATATGGCGTAATGAATTAAACAAAAATCCGCCAAGAAAGAAGTACTTCTCATGAATACAATAAACGCGGGAAGGGCGTTTAAAATGGAGTAATAATAAGCCGGCGAGGACATTAGACTGTAAAAGTCCGAAGGAGTTGCTTAAAGGAGAAGCCGCGTGCAAAAAGCGCTTTATGAAAGCGCTTCTCGTTTCGCCGCGCTCCGCCCAAAACGCTTTCATAAATATTTACCGTATTTTGATTATTTTTTTTGAACAAATTGGTTCACATCTATTTACAACGTAGAAATGTTTGCGCGCGGTTTATGTTTTTCTTCTTGATTTATATTATACTAAATGATATAATGAATTTAATAAGGAGGAATAAACAATGGAACTGAAGGGATCGAAAACAGAGGCGAATTTAATGGCGGCGTTTGCCGGCGAGTCGCAGGCGAGAAGCAAGTACGACTACTATGCCTCAAAGGCAAAAAAAGACGGCTATGTTCAAATAGCGAAGATTTTTGAAGAAACCGCGCAAAATGAAAAGGAGCATGCCAAAATATGGTTCAAGCTTTTAAAGGGCGGCGTTATGCCGGATACGCCCGATAATCTCGAGGACGCGGCGGCGGGCGAGAATTTTGAGTGGACCGATATGTACGCCGGCTTTGCCGAGGAAGCGAGGGAAGAGGGCTTTAACGATATAGCCGAGCTTTTTAAAATGGTCGGCAATATCGAAAAAACGCACGAGGAGCGTTACAGAAAGCTTATCGCGAATATCAAGGGCGACGCGGTATTCTCCAAGGACGGCGACGTCGTCTGGGAATGCGCTAACTGCGGACATATTCATATCGGGAAAAAAGCGCCTGAAATTTGTCCGGTATGCGCGCACCCGCAGAGCTACTTTATGATAAAGGCGGAAAATTATTAATTGTGAAAATTATAAAATGCACGTTGGAACAGCTCAATGAGCTCGGACTGTTCTACGATAAGGTCACAAAACACTTAGAGGAAAATATTAACTATCCGCGCTGGATAAACGGCGATTATCCGAGCCGAAAAAGCGCGGAAGACGCGATAAAGTCGGGCGCTCAGTACGCGTGCGCGGATAACGGACGGATAATCGGAGCGTTCATCCTAAACGACGACCCTCAGGGCGCATACGAGCTTGGCGAGTGGAGCGCGAGGCTGAATTTGGGCGAGTTCCTTGTAATTCACGCGCTCGCGACTGACTTTGAGCTATACCGCAAGGGTACGGCGCGGGAAATGGTCGGCTTTTGCGTAAACGAAGCGAAACGGCGCGGATATAAGGCGCTCCGTCTTGACGTTACGCCGGATAATTATCCCGCGAGAAGGCTTTATGAAAGTATGGGATTTTCGTTTGTGGGCGAAAAGAATTTGCGCCGTTTTGAGCATATCCCGACATTTGCGCTGTATGAAATGAATTTTTAAACAACCGAGGATTTTTCAAGCTTTGGCGTCAAGTTTAAACAGAGCGGAAAATATATAGGAAAAAGACGGCGGCGGAAAGGACTGCGGCGAGTATTCCCGTCGGGACGCCCCGAAGCGGCTTTCGAGCCGCTTTTTTCGCGTTACATATTGAGTTTTCAAGGGAGGCGCGGTATAATCTTAGTAGATAAATCAGTATTTGGAGGCATACTATGTTTAGACCAATTCGGAAAAAGAAAAATGAGATTAGCGTTGAGGCGTCAAAGAAACTTCTTCACAGTTCCCGGAGAGGGGTTTTAGCCTTAAATGGCGATAACGATTACCCATACGCAATACCGATAAATTACTTGTACGATGAAGAAAATCAGAAAATTTATTTTCACGGTTCACGCATCGGGCATAAGGTTGACGCAATAAAGCGTTGTGACAAGGTTTGCTTTACCGTGTTCGGCAACGAAACAGTCAAAGAGGAAATTTGGGCGCCGTTTTTGCAAAGCGTTGTTATATTCGGACGCTGTCATTTGATAAACAATCAGCCGGAGGCAATGGTACTGCTAAAACGGTTTGCAATGAAGTTCTTCCCCGACGAAAGTATTGCTGATGAGGAAATCGCTCGATCCGGCAAGGCTGTACAGATGTATGAAATTGATATAGAGCATCTCAGCGGAAAAGAGATTCAGGAACGATAACTTTCGATTTGTTTAATAATATTTACGGAGAAATAATATGGAAAAGAAACACAAAACGCATCAAAGAATTAACGGCAAAAATCGACCGATCATCGGCGTGACGCCGCTGATAGATTATGAAAAAGACAGCTATTGGCTTGTGCCGGGATATATGCAGGGTATTATAGAAGCGGGCGGAACTCCCGTAATGCTCCCTCTTACCGATGATACACACATATTAAATCAGATGGCGCAGAAATGCGACGGTTTTCTGCTGACGGGCGGTCAGGACGTTTCGCCGTCACTGTACGGCGAAAAACCCATACCTCAGTGCGGCGAATGTTCCGTTGAGCGCGACAGTATGGAAACAATACTTATAAAGAAAGCCGCCGAGCTTGACAAGCCGATATTGGGCATATGCAGAGGAATACAAATTCTTAACGCC
>CAYRSG010000049.1:0-10030 GCA_964426905.1 uncultured Clostridium sp.
GGTGCGTGATATGCACGTCTCCGAGCAAGACCTTTAATATAGCGGGCTTGCAGGTCTCAAACGTGCTTATTCCCAATAAGGAGCTTAGGGAAAAATTCAGAAAACGCCTTGCGGCGAGCGGCTACAGCCAGCTTAATATGCTCGGTTTATCGGCTTGCCGGGCGGCGTACGAGGGCGGCAGAGAATGGTTCGAGCAGGTAAAGGATTATCTTGCGGACAACCTTAATTTTGTAAGGAATTATCTAAAGCGCAGATTGCCCCAAATCAAGCTGATTGAGCCGGAGGGAACGTATCTTGTATGGCTTGACTTTCGGCGTCTGGGTTTAAACGAAAACGAGCTTGAGCGCCTTATAGTCGACGACGCGAGACTGTGGCTTGACCGCGGCGGGATTTTCGGCGACGAGGGTAAAGGCTTTGAACGCGTCAATATAGCCTGTCCGAGAGCGATTTTGAAGCGCGCGCTTTATCAGCTTGAATCGGCGGTGAATAAATTGAGCGACTTGGGAATCGCGGTGTAATCAATACATTTTTAAAATTATCTTAACGTCCGCAAAACCTGATTTAAGTTTTTAAAATTTAATATCGCAAAAATAAAAAATGCAGAATGGATCCCGCGGCGGGACATTCCGCATTTTTGTTATCTCAAATTTTATTTCATAAACAAAATCCCTTTAAATCAAAAATCGTCCCGACGGCGCGTTTCATACTGTATTTGCGAAAGAGCGTACAAGCGCCGCCGGTTACAAAAATAAACGCAAAATTTTTGCAAATTTGCACGCGTATACTCTATAAATCGGTTAAGGCGGTAATAAGGTACGCCGCGAAGGCGGCGGCTGTGAAAAAAAGGACCATAATGAAAAATACATACAAAAATTTAGAGATACGATTCAATAACAACTCATTGTTTATCCTAAATCCGCATAAGAATAAAAGCGGAGGTGAATATATGAGAAAATACGAATACAGCGGAACGGAATACAGCGTAAATTCTAAATATTCCATAGAACACGCTCTTAACGAGCTTTTGGAGGAAATAATATTAGACAGATACAGAAAGAAACACGGCAAAACCCGCGGTTTATGACGATTTTTGCCGCCGTATATCTGTAATGCTCTCGTTTTGCCCGGGAAGGAGGTATGAGTGTAGATAATGACAGAGCGAAATTATATCGCGGCTTGCTATTGCAGGCTGTCAAAAGAGGATGAAACGGACGGAAGCAGTATAAGTATAGAAACGCAGCGGAAAATTTTGGGCGACTACTGCGAGCGTAATCGTCTTATTGTTTACGGCTACTATATTGACGACGGTTATTCCGGTACGGACTACGACAGACCGAGCTTTCAGAGAATGCTCGACGATATCGAGGACGGCAAAATCAACTGCGTTGTTACAAAGGATTTGTCGCGCCTCGGCAGAAATTACATTGAAACAGGCCGCTTTCTGGAAAACTATTTCCCCGAAAAGAACGTGCGGTTTATCGCTGTCGGAGATAACGTCGACACACGAGACGAGTACGACTATGACGATTTAATAATTCCGATACGGAATTTGTTTAATCAGGCATATCCGGCGGATATTTCAAAGAAAATACGTCAGGCGTTTAAGACAAAGGCGAATAACGGCGAGTTTTTCGGCGCATACGCGCCTTACGGCTACAAAAAGTCCGCGTCAAACAAAAATATTTTGGAGATTGACGACGAGGCGGCGGAGACGGTCGTAAACATTTTTAAGCTTGCCGCATATGAAGGATACGGCTATAAACGGCTTTCCAAAAAGCTGCGTCGTGATAAAGTATTGACGCCGAGCGCATACCGCGCGAAACGCGCGGACAAACCCTTAACCGGCAATCCGTATAACTGGAATGCGGTTTCACTGAGGCTTATACTCAATAATCAGGTATACCTTGGTCGAATGGTCAACGCGAAAACGAGAAAAATATCATTTAAAAACAAAAAGGTCGTAAAAGTACCCGAGGAGGATTGGATTATTGTCGAACACACGCATTCTCCGATTATAAGCGAACAATTGTGGAACGACGCTCATAAAAAGCTCAGCGAACGCAAACGCGTATGCAATACGGGCGAAACGCATATGTTTTCGGGACTTGTATACTGCGGCGCCTGCGGAAGCGCGCTGTCAACGGCGCGCAACGGAAGCGGACATAGAGTTCTGAGCTGTACGCGTTACAAGCAAAAGGGCAAGGATATGTGCAGCTGCCATTACATACGGTATGACGATTTATATAACGTTGTTTTAAGCGACGTAAAAGCGCATATTGCGCGGCTTGCTATCGACGAAGAAGCGTTTACGGCAAAATTGAAAAAACGGCATGACGCGCTAAACGGCGCGGACGCGGATAAAACGGAGAAAGCAATACGCGAATATGAAAAACAGAGGGAGGAATACGACAATCGATTTTACACGCTCTACAACGATCGTCTGAACGGAATTTTGCCGGAGGATAAATTCGCAACGCTGTCAAAACGGTTAGAGAGCGAACAGCGGGAAATAAAAAATCGGATAAATATCCTTAATTCACAATTAGGCGATTGCGGAAACGACGGAGATAAAATGCAGCGATTTTCAGACCTGTTGCGTGAAGTCCAAAATTTGAAATCGCTTGACAAAGCGCTTTTAAATAACCTGATAGACAAAATAATAGTTAGCGAGCGCGAAATAGCGGACGGTAAACGCTTTCAGAATATTGAAATACGCTATAAATTTATGGAAAGGATAAACGGCTCCTTATGAATAACTTAGCGGTTGATGAATTTTTCCCGCCGGAGAGAGGCGAGTTTTTAGAGTGCGGTCAGGACGACCCGTCGGAGCCGAAAGACGACTGCGACCGCTAATCGGTGAATTGACAGCGAAACAGAATCGGCGAAATTCAGCTTAGGCGTGAGAAAAAGTCTGTAAATTTGATTCCTCCTATGATAGAATTTAAATAATATCATAGGAGGAATTTTTTATTGGAAGACGAAGAAAAGAACGAACGAGCGAAGGGAATATGAAAAAAATTAAACCGCCCGCCCCCTGAGCGGTTTCAACTCACACGCCCCTTGCGGGGCGCGACTATTGTAGGTATTTGTTTAAATATAGCGCGGGTAGTTAGTAGCTGTACGCGCTATATTTTTTACTTGTTTCTTGCGACGTCCTCGCGAATTAAATTTTTAATATATCCCTGTTTACTTGACACATTATTTAATTGCTGTATAATATCGGCGTCAGTATTTAAATTCAATTCTATGCCGACACGTTTTATATTATTTGATTTAAATTTCTTTATCGCGGCATATTTTGTTTTTTTGCGTATTCGCGTTGACGTTCATTTTTTCACGCGCGTCCGTTTTTTTTCGCCTCCTCTATTGACTTTTTCGCTTGCCGATGTTATAATAATCACAGTACGGGGCGGCGGCAAGCTGCCGCCCGTTACTGTTCTTGGCGGCTTATGCCGCCCTTTCTTTTTTTGCCCTATTTAATTAATAGGGCTTTAACTTTTCCTTCAAGCTCTTTAACGTCTTGACTTTCCTTGATTAGCAGAAGGAATTTGTAAATCATTTTTTGTTCTGTTTCTTCTCTTGCTATTTCTGCTTGTCTCATTTCTTCGTCCATTGTTTGCTCCTTTCCGGCTATTGCTTGCCTGCCTACTCGCCGCGGCGATTGCCTTGGCTATATTTACATTATAACACATATATCAGCATACAAGCTGCACAAAACGCAAAAATATTTTTATGCGTTTTGCACAATGTTGACCGCACCGCGCCGCCCCTGTCCGTCCATTTCAACTCACACGCCCCTTGCGGGGCGCAACCGATACGCAAAGGGTTTTAGGTTACGACGGCATAATTTCAACTCACACGCCCCTTGCGGGGCGCAACTTGATTTTTTTTCATGATGTGATATAATAACGCCATTTCAACTCACACGCCCCTTGCGGGGCGCAACCTTCACGCTTGATTATCAAACAAATTACTTTGCATTTCAACTCACACGCCCCTTGCGGGGCGCAACTCCGATTACAGGGCGATATTATCATGGTGCGTGAAATTTCAACTCACACGCCCCTTGCGGGGCGCAACATACAGGGCGTCAGCGAAAGCATGATTGGTCTGATTTCAACTCACACGCCCCTTGCGGGGCGCAACACACGGTACGCGGAGTACGGCAAACAGATTGACAATTTCAACTCACACGCCCCTTGCGGGGCGCAACCAAGCGGTCTGTATCTTCTTTGCCGTATTTCGCTATTTCAACTCACACGCCCCTTGCGGGGCGCAACGATATATATCTATATACTTACCCTTGACCGTTTCATTTCAACTCACACGCCCCTTGCGGGGCGCAACCCCAGCTATTATTGATTGGCTAATATCCGTATTAATTTCAACTCACACGCCCCTTGCGGGGCGCAACATTCAAATCCCGACGCCGCTGAAAACAATACTCAAAATTTCAACTCACACGCCCCTTGCGGGGCGCAACACCCCGCGTTTTTGAACGTTGTGGGCGAGGTCAAAATTTCAACTCACACGCCCCTTGCGGGGCGCAACCCTATATATAGTATATACAAGAGCCTCATCCACGCAAAAAGCGGACAATATAATATATTTGTTAAAAAAACAAACAATTATTCTATAAATTTATCATATTTTTCCGGCGAACCTCCCCGCATTTATAATATCATATCGGGTTCGCCTTATAAAATCAAGCTTCCCTCGGGGTCGTACGTTTGTTTTGCGCCGATATGTTCAACCTTTTTCTTCCAGTTGTTTCCCAAATAATAAAACCGCAGGCTGTCCGTTTCCTTATCGATAATTTTAACAAGCTTATCCTTTAGCTTTAGAAATGTTCCGTAATCCACATCAACCTCAAAAACCGAATTTTGCACTCGCTGTCCGTAGTTTACACATTCTTTCGCCACCTTCCTAAGTCTTTTTCTGCCTGCCGCGTCAACGGTAGCTACGTCGTAACTGACTATGGTCATCATATGCCGTCACCTACTTTACCAAATAACATGGATATTCGTCTGTTTCTCCGCGGATATATTTAGCCAGCAGCCTACTTTGCACATAAGGAAGAAGCCCCGTCATTATCTTCTGCTTAAGATACGGATGAATCATATCGGAGCGTTTCTTTTCCTGCCACTTTGACAAAACCTTTTTCTTACCCTCTTTATTAAGGAATACCGCGCCGCTTATCTCAACGTCAAAATCGCCGGCATTAATTATTTTAAGATTTACCAGCGTTAAAACAAAGCGTTCAACAATACACCTGCTTTCTTCAACCAAGTCGCAGGCAAGTGAGGTTCGTCCGGGACGCAGTGAATGATAAAAACCCATATAGCTGTCCAGTCCCACGCTTTCCAGCGCCGACGCGTAATCGCAGGTCAGAATTGTATATAAAAACGACAATATTGCGTTCACTCTGTCCAGCGGAGGACGTTTGTTCCTCATCGCGAAATAAAAATCCTCTTTCTGATGTAAAATCAGTTTGTCAAAAATATCAAAATACGCTTTAGCTCCGTTGCCTTCTATTCCGAGAATAGCATCGTAATCCGTCGTCTTATACACGGCTTCTATACCGGAATTTACGCGCTCTATACAGCGCGTCAACGCGCCGTCGCTGTCCGTGTCGGGATAATCCTTCATTGTTCTTTTGACAACGCTCCTTGTATTCGCCAGCTTTGCCGCCACGGTATTTTGTCTCAGCAGAGCCGGAGGCTTATCAAATAATTCATATTGCTTTTTACGGAGCAAAACGTTGCCGCGCGACGCGCCCTGTATCCGCGCCAAAAAGCGCCCGTAAGGCGAAATGAAATTAATCGGAACGCCGTATTCCGCGCATTTACCCATAAGAGACGGGGAACATCCGAGATAACTGAAGCAAAATATGCCCTCGATATTCGAAAAAGGCAGGCGCAGTTTTACCTCATTGTCAGCCTTGCAGACAATATTTTCCCCGTCGAGAGTAAGATATATATTTTCATCGGTTATATATAACGTATTTAAAAGCTTTCTCATACACTTTCCTCTATTGTTTTTCTTACATTATATTGTTTTGTCTGCGGCATACACAAATCCTTCATAGAGCAGCCGGAGCAGTTTTGCTTTTTTCTTCTGCCCGGAACGACGCCTTTTTCAATAATTTCTCTCATCTCGGACGTCAGCGCGTCAAATAAATTTCTGTATTTATCATACTCTTCCTCAAACGGCAGCTTAACCCGTTTTCTTGTATCGGAATAATATATGTATCCCTCGCTCGCGCAGTTCCATATATAATCTGCGCACAGCTTTTGCGCGAACACCTGTATCGCGTCTGTTTCGCGCACGGAGCCGTCCTTGGGCTGAGTCGGCTTGTATTCGACAAGCTTTACCGTAAAACGCCCGCCGAGTTCATCTATCCACGCTCCGGCGGAGTTTTTACAAAATTCGATACAGTCGGCTACTCCGTATAAATCCAATTCATCATTATATAAGGTAACCGAGCTTAATACCGTTTTATCGCGGCTTGTATATTCGTGTTTGCCCGAATGTACGTTTTCGTGCATAATATTCGCTTTTATAACGAATACGTTTTCAACCCAGTCCTTATTTATATCCATCAGAGCGAACCGCCGCGGGCAATACATATAATGCTGAACGGTTCTTATGTTTATCATAGCTTTTCGTAAAGCTCAACGCCGTCGGGCGTCGATCTATCGACAGTTATTTCGTAATCGCCGAACTGTCTCGGAATGGTTACGCCGTCTTTTTTTGAAATTACAATTTTATCAAACAAAACGTTGGCGGGCGCGTTTCCCAAAGCGTTGGCGTGCTTGAATACATAAAGCTTTCTCACGCACATCTTGCCTCTCGCGGCGCTTCTGTCGTGTTCAAACATATTTATTATCGCGTTCCACAGAAGCTCGAGATCCTCCTCGGAAAATCCCGTGACCTTCTGAGCGAGCATAGCGGAAACATATCCGTCGGCTCTGTATAAGCCGTAAGGAATTATACTCTTTTTACCCATTTCCGTTTCGCCTTTTCCAACGTCCTTTTCGTTGGTTATCGCCTGTCTGGTGATTGTTATATCCTGAGAGAATACGGGGTCTATGCTTTTTCCGAAATTAATCTGCACCGGACCTCTGACAATTCCGCAGGGGTCGTCGCCGGTACTCATAACGGCTCCGAAAGCTCTTACGTCAAAGTAATTTTTGCACATATATTCTCTCGCTTTTCTTACATCGTCGGGATTTTTACCCCTTTGTCCCGTTTTAAGTCCCTCCGCCTCGTATGCCGCCGTAAATTTTGAGTTAAGCGACCTGTCGGGCTTGATAAGTATGTTATGGTACGGCTCGTTCTCCTTCGCGATTTCCACAAAATTGCGGATTTTTCTTTTAAGGCACACGTCCGTAACTATACCGTTTGACGTTTCCGGATCGATTCTGGGCATATTGCCCGCGTCGGGGTCTCCGTTGGGGTTGCCGTTTTCCACATCGAAAATCACCGTAAATTCATATCTGTTTTTTATTGCTTCCATCGTTTTATACTTCCTTTCTTTTTATATTATACGCTTTGCGGTTCGCTCTTTTTGAAAAAATCCTGATACTGCTGATAGTAGCCGATAATAAACTTGCCCTGCTCGTTAAGAGACAGCGTCTGCGGAAACTCTCCGCGCAGCTTGTCCGTTATTTCGCCTATAAGAGCGTTGTTTCTTGTTGCGTATTCATCCTTGCCGAGATGATACTGCGCAAGCTTCAAAAGCTTTGGGAATACGGCGGCGGGCTTGGCGCACGCCGATGCGAAATACGAATCCTTTATGGTTCGGTTCAATCCTCCTCCCGAGGCGTTCTGCTGTATTCTTTCCAATACCGCGAACAGCCGTCCGCATAGGTATGCCTGGTTGGCGTTTTCTCTGTCAAGCGCCATTTTTATCTCCTCCTCGTTTTTATAATATCTTATGTATCTGTTTAAGTATGCGCGGATAATTCCCGCGCGTACATAATTGACCGATTTGTCGGTTTTCACCCTGCGTACCGCTTTTTCCAAAAGCGATACGGGGTATTTCCCGCCGCCGAGTATCGCGTTAAACAGCGACGCCGCAAGAGGCGGCGGCGTTTTCTCGTTGGCGCTTTTCGGCGATTTCAGTTCCTTGAATAGTCTCCACATCGGAACATTGCCCTTTGAACCGTCAATCAGCATATCCGCCTGATGCAGCGCCGCGTTTTTAAATATATTTCCGAATTTATCGCGATAGATAAATTTCTGGGAAATTCTCGTGACGTTCGGCGACAGACCTACGATATAAAACTCAACGCCTTCGTCAATATCAAATCCCGATAAATCCGGCTCTCTTCCGAGACTTATTTCGTTTACCGCGCTTTTAAGAATCATATCCGTACGGGCGCGATCCGCCTTGCCGGCGTCAAAACCGAACACGGAAGCGAACAAATCCGTTTCCTCCGAATCGTCCGGCGACGCCGCCCAGAATAAAATCGTCATATCGTCGAGATATGCGCGATGATTTTTATCCGACAGCAAAATATTCAGCGCCTCGGTATACCTCTTCATGGTTTTTTCGCTCACCGAGCTGTTATAGGACTGAGTTTTTCCGTAAGACTCCTCCGCGCTGTTGTTATAACACGACATTGACGCGCCCGTCGACTGCGCTCCGAGAACGCCTTTTACTTTATTATGCAGTCTCGCGATTTCGCCTTTCTCGCCTGTAACCGCGCATATTCCTTCATTTTCCGAATCAGCGGGCTTTTGCGCGTTTTCAGCCGCTTTTTTATATATCTCGCCGTTCGCGTCGTGAAGGGTAATTTCGGGATGACCGTCAAGCGCGAAGCAGAAATAAGCCGTCGAATATTCCTTGCCGAGCTTTATAAGCCGCTCGTTTTTCGTTTCCTTCTCCGGCTTCCATTTTTGTATGAAATTTCTGTAAGCCGATACTATATCGCTTCTCATTCCCTCGGTATATTCCATATTGACGTCGGCAAAAGCTTTATGCGACCTTTTCGCCTTATCTGTCGCGTCCTCGGCGGAAAAAATCCCGCTTTTCTTGTCATAGCTGAGCCCGAATATATAAAGCGGACGATGCTCTGCGATATTGCCGTCTATTCCCGGCTTTTCGGTACGTTTGGGCAAAATCATATCCACCGGAAGACGCTTTGTTTTTCCCTTGCCGTCCGGTTCGCTTTCCTCGCGTATATCCACAATATCGCTTACCGTACCGTCGGGACGAAGCATTATCATATGACTTATTTTCTGCTTTGAAAATCCGCTCGGGCAAACCTTATTGTTCCTTGACAGAATATCATAATATTCGTTAAGAGCTTTTATCAGCATTTCATCATCTCCCTGTATTTATCGACGTCTATTATTCCGTCTATCATATGCGGACGGTAAAACACCGCGTCCGCCTCGTCTGAAAACTTTTTCGCTTCCCAGTCGTCGTTTTTCGGACGGCCGCCGTCGCGGAATTTCATTCCGTAGAGCATAAATCCCAAATCGGTATCGCCCTTTAATTCCGGAGATATTTTCTCCAACGGGAACTCGTCGACCAATTTAATCTCCCTGACCGCGAACTCGCGGCAGCCAAGCGCCGGCTGACGGAAGCTCTGACCTTTTTTAAGGCGTCTGAGCAATATATTATAATGCTTTTCCTCCGACTCGTCGTCCTTCTCGCTTTTTATACCCGTTAGCTCAAAATGAAATTCTATGCCGTAGCGTACGTCCTTCAATACCATTGCGCCGCGCTGATTGATTGCCTCATTTGTATAAATTTCCGCGCCCCCGCCGCCGCTCGCCATGCTTTTCTTTACCGCCGCGTAACCGATTTTTTCCTTGACTTCGTTGCGCCTTATGTTAATAAACGATATAGGATTAAACACGACGATTTTATCAATCGCATATCTTATAGCGGGTTTCCAATACACGCTTTTTATAAGTCCCTCCAGCGCCCCGGGCGTTGGAACGTCGTAGCTTACGCGCTCCACCTTCATTTCCGGTCTGGTAAAGCACGCGTAATCTCCGCTTACCATAATTTTAA
>CAYRSG010000050.1:0-10006 GCA_964426905.1 uncultured Clostridium sp.
TTTCACAGGATATTTTCATTTACAGATTGCACCACAACTATTGACAAAGAGCCACATTTTTTAATGTCTTTGCCGATGTACTTTTCCATAAACAACAGAACGCTTACCCGCGCTAAGCGGATAAGCGTCTTTGCTTCAAAAAACTTAAATAATCAGCTATCGGAAATTTCTTAACTCAAATTATAGCGCCGAAAAACCTAAAAGTCAATGAATAATTTGCACAAGAATATTGTCAAAAATAATATATAAATCTCTCTTTTTTACAGTTTCGCGATTGAATTACCGTTCCTGTTCCATACGATTATTTCTTGCCGCGCTGTTGAATCCGGCGCCGTTATTAACCCGCTTTCACTGTAAACACGATTGAAAATGATATGTATAATTATTGACAGTCTTGAAGCGGAAGCAAGAGGAAAATAAAAAGTAGCGGTAAAGTAGTGGTAAAATCAGATTTTTATAAAACGTATTGATTTCTTTAAAAATAAAAATGACCTGAAACACAAGGTTTCAAGCCATTTTACACTGGTGCCGATGGTGGGGGTCGAACCCACATGATATTACTATCACGGGATTTTGAGTCCCGCGCGTCTGCCAATTCCGCCACATCGGCAAATATACCTTTATTGTACAACACTTGCCGCGCGTAAATCTCCGAAATTACAGAATTAACGCGCTTTTTTATTCCTTTTTTTCCGTTCTGGGCAATTTGCGCCATGCTACGCTTCTCTATGCAACACAGTAGATATATTAGCATAAAAATGTATTTTTGTCAAGACGTTTCATCAAATTTTCACCCGCAAAAGAAAGAGTATTGAGTTTGAGTGATTTCATTCAAGGCAAGCTATACAAGCGCGGCGGCGTAAAAATCAGTAAAATCGAAAAGGAGCTGCGCGTGTTTGCACGGCGGCTCCTTTTGTTTATACACCTATAAAATACGATTTACTCATCGCCGTCATCCGAGCCGCCCGTTTCCGATGACGAGTCCTCGGACGAACCGGCGTCTCCCGACGATTCCTCTCCCGAGGAAGAAGACGACGAACCGTAAGACGAGCTTCCTTCGGAATCACCCGAATATGAGGTTTCCCCTGACGACGATGAACCGCCGGAGGAAGAGCTTCCGCCCTGCGAGCCGGAGCCGCTCGAATAAGAGCTTTCTCCCGACGACGATGAACCGCCGGAGGAAGAACCGGAGCCGCCCGATGAGCCGGTTACGCCGGATGAACTCGATGAACCCGACGATGAAGAACCCGAGCCGCCGGAAGACTCGCTCGCTGTCTCTTTCGGCTTATCCGTCGGCTGCGCGGTCGACGACACGTTCGGAACCGCCGAGGCTGACGGCGTCGCCGAGGTCTTTGTTTTGCGCGCATGCGACGCGTCGCAGTACGCCTTCGGCTGAGTACCCTCTACAAAATATCCTTTTGTTGACGGACACGTATCGGTAGCCAGCATGCCGGAATATTCGCAAACCTGCGCCTCGACAACGTTATTAGGCTTCGAAAGCTCTTTTTTATTCAGACTTTCATGTATCTCGTCCATCACAAGCTTCCACGCTGTTACTGACGGATTACCGGAAACGCCCGCGTCGGAAAGCGACGAAGGAGTGTCAAATCCGTACCAGCACGCGCCAACGTAATACGGCGTGAATCCCACGAACCATTTGTCGCAGTCATCGTCTGTCGTACCTGTTTTTCCGTATGTTGATATTCCGCAGTCCAGAGCCGCGGCTTTACCCGTTCCGACGCTGCTGTTTACGACTCCCGAAAGCAAATCGGCTGTAATAAACGCCGACGCGGCGCTTATCGCCTGTGTCGCATCGGCCGTATTCTGTAAAATAACCTGACCTGCCGAGTCCATAACCTGCGTATAAGTATACGGCTTGATATATTTTCCGCTGTTTACAAATGTTGCGTAAGCCGCCGCCATTTCTTCGACGCTCACTCCCTGCGTAAGACCTCCCAGAGAGAGCGAACTGTAGTTTTTATCTTTTTCCACAAGCGTTGAAATATGGAACTTATTCTGCAAATATCCGTACGATGTAGACAAGCCTACCATATCAAGAACCTTGACAGCCGGAATATTCGCCGAACGCGCAACGGCCTCTTTTACAGTCATATCGCCGAGAAAGTCGTTGTAAGAATTTTTCGGCTGCCACTTATCGTTGCCGATTGTGATTTCCTCATCGGTAATGGTTGACACCTCTGTTATTTTCCCCGTATCTATCGCCGGAGCGTATACGGACAGCGGTTTTATTGATGAACCGGGCTGCCTTTTCGACTGAGTCGCTCTGTTCCATCCGCGTATATCTGTTTTTTTACCCAGACCTCCGACAAGACCGCGCACCTTGCCCGTATAAGGATCGATTACTACCATTGCCGACTGAGCGCCCTTGCCCGTATTCGGGAAGTTAGATGCGTCGGTAAAAACATCCTCCATTATATCCTGAATATCGGGGTCGAGCGTCGAATAAATCTTAAGTCCTCCGTTATAAACCTGCTGCGTGGCAAAATCCTGCGAGTAACCTTTCTGTTCGACAAGGTCGTTTATAACGTCGTTTACAACCTGATCCGCAAAATACGACGTAATTCGTCCCTGATTTTCTTTATGAGCGTTGCTTACAACAAGATCGCTGCCGGCGGCGCTTTCATATTCGGAATCCGATATATATCCAAGCTCAAGCATTTTACCGAGTACAATATTTCTCTTTTCGATATTTTTATCGGGATGAGTAAACGGATCGTATTCCGAAGGAAACTGAGTAATTCCGGCTATTGAAGCAGCCTCCGCGAGAGTAAGCTCGTTAGCGTCCTTGTTAAAATAGGTGTTCGCCGCGGCTTCGACTCCGTTGCAGTTGTTCGCGAAATATACAATGTTGAGATACATAGTAAGAATTTCGTCCTTCGTCAGCTGACGCTCAAGAGCTACGGCTCTCATCATCTCCTTGATTTTTCTGGACGGTTTATTCTCTTTTTCCTCCGTTATATTTTTTATTACCTGCTGAGTTATCGTGCTTCCTCCGTAACTCGCGCTTCCAAGTCCAATTTTCGAGAGAATATATTTGCCTGTCGCGCCGAGCGTCCGCTTTATATCGACGCCGTGATGCTTATAGAAACGCTCGTCCTCGATTGCGACCATAGCGTCCTTCATTACCTGGGGAATCTGCGCGGAATCTATCCATATGCGATTATCCGTGGATTGTATCTGTTCAAGCTCCTGAGGCGTTCCGCTGCTGTCCTCATAGTATATAAACGACGAATAATTCAGCGCGAGCGTCTGTATATTCATATCCTTTATTTCACGAGAAACCGCCGCGTACATTCCTACAGTCATTCCCGATATTATAACTATAATTATGAACAGCGCGGAAAAAAGCGTCAGTCTTATACGCCGTCTGAAACGAAGCTGCTTTTCCGTAAGCTGCTTCTTCTTTTTCTTTGTCCGCTTTTTCGACTTCGACGTACGACGCGCCGATAAATTACCGCTGTCGGCGGCGCTGTATGCGCGTGCGGACCTTGACGGTTTTTTAGCCGCGTCCGCTCTGCGCCGTTTCAGCGGCTCGGAATCGCCGGAGGTCAGTCTGTCGTATTCTTCCCAGTTGAAATCGTCGTTTGACGTATAGCCTGAACTCCGTCTGTTTCGTCCGTTGTAATCTGCCATAATAATTTCCATAGCCTTTCCGCCCACAAACAGTAATGAAAACATTTAACGCGTCATCGTGGGCAGACAACGCGTCAAGCGGAGATTTTACCCGTGCTCCGTTTTCGGGCTGCGCGAGGAAATACCGCGAGGGCAATTAAAGCTTACAACTATTCATATTAATTATATCCCAAAATACATAATTTTGCAACTACTATTTTTATTATATAATTTTACGGTATGCCGCGAATAAAATTTTCTGTATATGGGAATAATTACAAAAAAACGGAGGAATTATTATGAAAAATTTGAAGAATACACTGATAGTTTCATCATATGTATTACTTGCGGCGCTGTTTTTCACAGGCGGCCGCGCCATAGGAAAAATAGGCGCCGAAAAGGAAATTCCCGTCGTGCCGGAAATTACTCCGGAGGCTGTTACGGCGGCGGCGGAAAAAACGGTTGAGAGTCCCGAATATGAAGTTGTAATAGAGGGCGGCGCGCTCAGAATGTACGAATGTATGGGAAATATCAAAACAATCGTCGCAAGCGAAGAAATCAGCGAGAATGTGTTTCCGGCAGAGGACGTCAGGGATTTACGGGAAGGCGTGAGGTTTGAGCGTCTTGAACAGGCGCAGCAAATGTTCGAAAATTTTGTAAGCTGATATTAAATTTATGAACAATTTGTTAAAACGTCAAAAGGGAGATATCAAGAGATAAGAAAAGAAAAATTAAGAAAAATTAAGAAAATATGGTAAAATATAAAAAAAACGGACTTTGCACTGTACTACAAAAAAGACCATAATAGCATTGTTAGCGCTCAACAGAGCTGAGCGCTAACAAGCAAAAAGAATAACAAATAGGAGGTAATATATAATGAATATCAAACCATTGGCAGACAGAGTAGTTCTCAAAATGCTTGAAGCGGAAGAAACTACAAAGAGCGGAATCATTCTTACATCAAAGGCTCAGGAAAAGCCGCAGGTCGCTGAAATCGTAGCTGTGGGTCCCGGCGGAATCGTGGACGGAAAAGAGGTAAAAATGGAGGTTTCCGTAGGCGATAAGGTGCTTATGTCGAAGTACGCCGGCACAGAAGTCAAAGTTAACGGCGAAGAGTACACAATCCTTCGTCAAAGCGACATACTCGCAATAGTGGAGTAAACGAGCTTTATAATATAAGCTCGGAAAACGGTAAATTGCTGTTTATAGGCGCGCGTCCGCTCCGTCGCGGCGCGCGGCTTAAGCGGCGGCGCGCACTCGCAAAAGCGAACGCTATAAACCGCGATTTACTATTTTAATGTAAAAAAAATAAAATTCAGGAGGTTAAAAATATGGCTAAACAAATCAAATACGGACAGGATGCGAGACACGCTCTTGAAAAGGGCGTCAATCAGCTCGCTGACACGGTAAAAATAACGCTCGGACCCAAGGGCAGAAACGTTGTTCTTGACAAAAAGTTCGGCGCGCCGCTTATCACAAACGACGGCGTTACGATAGCTAAGGAAATCGAGCTTGAGGATTCGTTTGAAAATATGGGCGCTCAGCTTGTAAAGGAAGTCGCGACAAAGACAAACGACGTCGCCGGCGACGGTACGACAACAGCGACGCTTCTCGCGCAGGCGCTTGTACGCGAGGGACTCAAAAACGTCGCCGCCGGAGCAAACCCGATGATTGTAAAAAAAGGTATTCAGAAAGCCGTAAACGCGGCTGTCGAAAAGCTCCTTTCCTCGGCGAAGCAGGTTCAGGGCAAAGAGGATATCGCAAGAGTCGCCTCTGTTTCGGCGGCAAATGAAGAAATAGGCGATCTTATCGCCGAAGCCATGGAGAAGGTAACGGCGGACGGCGTTATCACTGTCGAGGAGTCAAAAACAGCCGAGACATATTCGGAAATTGTTGAAGGTATGCAGTTTGACAGAGGCTATATTACTCCGTATATGGTAACAGACACTGAGAAAATGGAAGCGGTACTTGATGAGCCGCTGATTCTTATCACAGACAAAAAGATTTCAAATATTCAGGAAATTCTTCCGCTTCTCGAGCAGGTAATGCAGGCGGGAAGAAAGATGGTTATAATTGCCGAGGACGTTGAGGGCGAGGCTCTCTCCACGCTTATCGTAAACAAACTCAGAGGCACGTTTGTATGCGTTCCCGTCAAGGCTCCGGGCTTTGGCGACAGACGCAAGGAAATGCTTCAGGATATCGCCATTCTTACAGGCGGTCAGGTAATAAGCGAGGAGCTTGGTCTTGAGCTGAAGGATACTCAGCTTTCGCAGCTCGGTACGGCGAGACAGGTTAAAATTCAGAAGGAGCTTACAATAATCGTCGACGGCGCGGGCGACAAGACGGCGATTGCCGACAGAGTCGCTCAGATAAGACGCGAGCTTGAAGCGTCGACGTCAGAATTTGACAAAGAAAAGCTTCAGGAAAGACTCGCTAAGCTGGCGGGCGGCGTCGCAGTCGTAAAGGTCGGCGCGGCCACCGAAACCGAAATGAAGGAAATGAAGCTCAGAATCGAAGACGCTCTTTCGGCTACAAAAGCGGCTGTTGAGGAAGGAATCGTAGCGGGAGGCGGAACAAGCTATATAGACGTAATTCCGACTGTCGCCAAGCTTCTTGACGAAACGGAAGGAGACGAAAAGACAGGCGTCGCGATTGTACTTAAGGCTCTTGAGGAGCCCGCATGGCAGATTGCGAAAAACGCCGGACTTGAAGGCAGCGTAATCGTTGACAAGATAAAAGCGTGCGAGGAAGGCAAAGGCTTTAACGCGCTTACAGAGGAATATGTGGATATGATTTCATCGGGTATTGTAGACCCGGTTAAGGTTACAAGAAGCGCTCTGCAAAACGCGGCGTCGATCGCCTCGATGGTTCTTACAACCGAAAGCCTTGTAACCGATATTCCGGAACCGCCCGCGGCGGCTCCGGCGGCGGATCCCGGAATGGGCGGAATGTATTAATAAAATCCCCCATAGATTGAGACGCAGCGATACAAAAACGCCCCGCTTTTCAAAAGCGGGGCGTTTTTCTGTCTCGTAAATCAATAATCCGTAATTCCTTTTCCGCTGTTCGGAACGAAATGCGAGTACGTCTGGTCGCACAGGAACAAGGTCACGAGCGCGACGCATATTGTAATTTTAATCTTTTTCGGTATTTTACAAAACAGATTGTCGAGCGACGGAGCGATAAGGTAAATCGCCGCGCTTCCGCCCAGAGCGAACACTATAAGTCCCTCGAGACAAATTCTGCCGTTTAAATTCAGAAAATATCCGCTGTAATCCCACCATCTCATTCCCCTGCTCCATTCCAGATACCACGAGGTAAAATATTCAACAATTCCGCATAATACCATTGTGGCAAGGAATGTAAGCGCCGGTTTATTTCTTAATTTCTTTAACACTATAAGCACAAGTACTCCGCCTGTTCCGTAAATCGGCAGCCACGGTCCGTATGAAACGCCGCGATTGACAAACACGCCCGTTGTAAACAGGTGCAGTCCCACCTCCCACAGCCAGCCGATAAACGAAAACGTAAAAAATATAAGTATCAGCGACGTTATACTGTAATTTCTGTCGTAATCGGCATGCGCCCAATGTCTCGACGGATACGGAGGTATCATGTATTCGTTCACGGGATATTCGCCGTTTGTCACGTCCGCGCTCAAAAGCTCATCGCATAGCTTATCGGAATTTGAAATTTTATCTGTTTTCGCCTTTTCGCGGAGCGACATATATAATTCCGCATCCGTAAGATTTGCGTACGGCGCGATAAATAAAACGTTAAGAAAATTCAAAGTTAAAACATTCAATACGCGCCACGGCAGAAAGGATAAGTCAAGAACGAACGTCCTCCACTTATTTCCGTCCATCATACGGCGGGACAGCGCGATAGCGTCTTTAGCTGTTATATCGGGATTTTCAGCCGCTATGTAAGGCACAAGCCTGTACGAGTATCTTTTTATAATACCGCCTATAATTGTAAAATTCCATAAAAATTGATACAAAGATTTCAGAAAGGTTGTTTTGACGACCTTTCTTCCGCGTTTTATATGCCACGGGAACAATACGCGGTTTAACCTTGTGCGGCTATACGCGCGAACCTCCAAAAGATAGCGGCAGTAACCGACTTTTAAAATATTTTTCAGAAAAATCAAAATAATCAGACTCAGAAGAACGCCCATGCTTATAATTATACGCGGACTTAGCCTGTCTCCAAAAGCTATTTGGTTGATTGCGTTTATTATTCCGTACATAACGTTGCCCGCGCCTTCGGTATTTCTCGCGAATACAGACAATACGCCCGCCGTCCATTTTTTCGCGTCTTCATTTTCCATTCCCATACCGCCCAAAAACTTATCTACTATGTCCGTATTGCTTAATGTTTCCCGACGCGCGTTATCAGCCATAACAATATCGGCGTCCGCCTTATGAACGTATCCTCCGTTTCGGAATTTAACGGCGTTTTCAATGCTTGTTACGGGATTTGTAAAATATCCCATAACTATCGCGATAAGCGCGCAGGTTATAACGATTCCCCAATAATTTCTCTTTAGCGCGCCTCTTGCGTTTTTCTTTAATTCTTTTCTGCTACGCATATTTTATCCTCCTTTTAGAACTTGTAAGCTGAAAGCGGTAATATAATATGTCCCGCTATTGTTGTAATCATAACCGTATAAAACATAACTTTTCCGAATAACTCCGCGAATTCCTCGTCCTTGTACTTCGACCGTATTCTGTTTACGGCGATTATCAATATTGTCGATATCAATACCGTATAAATACCCCAAATATTTATAAATTCCAATAATCCCGTATGGAGCGCGTCCGGCACAAGATTTGCGCCTATCATCAAATTCGTTACCGTTCCTATAAGTATTGCGGGCATCATGCCGAGCGAGTCAACTCTATGATGAGCGCACAAAAACAGCGTTATAAGCGCCCATATTCCCGTACCTATTAAGGCTATAATACATTTCAAATACAAGCCGACAGAATTGCGGTTAAGCTCTATCGCTGTAAGAAATTCGGAATACGACTCCGTTCCGCCGCCTTTGTAATACGCGCCGTTGGAGTCTGCGTCGCAACGGTAAATAAACAGAGCGTTGTCATATCCTGTAAGCTCAAAGCCGGCGGCGTTCAGCTTTTCGTTTACGCCGCTGCCGTCTTTATCGGGAACAAAAACTATACGCTCAATATTTTCGACCGGTTTTAAATATATCCTTAACTGATACGAGCCGAGCGGAAAGCGTTTTGTCGAAAACTCTTTTGAAACATCCGCCGTTACCTCAAACAGCTGATAGTTGTTTCCGTCCGCTCTGTATTCATCTTTTTTAGTAATATTTTTTATATTCCCCTCGTATATCTCGAAACCGTTTTCCATATCAAGCTCGTTATAACCGCTCCAATTAAACCAGCATTTAAAGGTTACGGTATATTTCGAGTTTTTTATGTCTACGCTGTCAAGCCGTTCGATATACGCGCCCGTTGATATTCGCGCGGCGTTTTCAGACAACGCGTTTTCTTCCGCCGTATATGTATCCGCCTCCGTAAGGTAATAGTCCCAGTTTTTTTGTTCGTTTACTTTATCTGAAATCAGATAAACGCTTGCGGAGCCGATAAATATAAGCGCCGCCGCTACTATAAAGCAAAACCCGAACAAAAGTTTTTTTCGCTGATTTGAATTTATCCGGTTAAATTTCATTATGCAATTCCGCCCTTAAATATATTCTTTTTTTCATTGTAGCATATTTTACATAATTAAGCAATAATTATTAATCTTTTTTGGCGTATTTCCGACGTTTTTGTAATCCCGCAACAAAAGAAATGACTGCCCGCGCAGTCATTTCAGTCCGTAGACAAAACCCCCGAGGTTTTGTCTTCTTTTTGTCGACAGTTTGTCGACAAGCCGAAAGGACTGCCCATGCAGTCCTTTTTATATTAGATACAATTCACTTTATCGTCTTATTTCCCCATTCGTAATAGGTTTTTATTTTATTTACTCAGCTCTTCATCGATCGCAGCCGCTGCGGCTTTACCCGCGCCCATAGCAAGAATAACCGTAGCCGCGCCGGTTACAACATCGCCGCCGGCATAAACGCGGTCTTTTGACGTTTTGCCCGTTTCCTCATTCGCTATGATACAGCCTTTTTTATTTGTGTCAAGACCCTTCGTCGTCTTTCTGATAAGCGGATTGGGAGTCTGACCTATCGCCACTACAACTGTGTCAACGTCGAGCGTTTCCTCGCTGCCCTCGATCGGAACAGGTCTGCGTCTGCCGCTGTCGTCAGGCTCGCCGAGCTCCATCTTAATGACCTCCATGCCTGTTACCCAGCCGTCCTCGTTTCCGAGAATTTTGGTCGGGTTTTGCAGCAGTTTGA
>CAYRSG010000051.1:0-9948 GCA_964426905.1 uncultured Clostridium sp.
AAAAATCCCTCTAATACCGCTTCATAACCAAAGCTATATTATCGGTAGTCCTTAAATCATGGAAAAGGTCAGGACAGTCCTTAACTCACGTTCACCGCTAATGTTATGCCTTGCTCCGCGCCGCGGTAAACGCGGAGGAGACAACGCCGCAATCAGGCAGCGTAAGCTAATTCGTAATCGTTAGCGTTTATATTTAAGTTTGAGCCGTTTTAAGCGGAACTCAACGCTACTCGCTGCTCGGGATTCCTCATTCCCGTCGAAACCATTGCAGCCCCATGCTGTAAAGTAAGATAAGTATATCATAAGTTTACGGAAAAATCAAATGTTTTATACTGTTTTATTTGTAAATATTTTTTGAACTTTCGGACGGCGTCAAGCTGTAACGGGACGGCGATTTTTAGGGAAACGGCTTGCGAGCCTGTATTTTAAATTTACGTCCTATATTTCCGATCCGCCGCGCATAGCGCAGATGGTAATATTTGAAAAAATATCGCGTTATTCAAAATTGATTATTGTGTAATATTGACATATTATCTTATTTAATGTATAATAAATATATAAAAATTATCAAAAAGGGAAAGAGGGATAATATTATGGGCAAAACTTATAAATTCCTGGCATTTGACTTCGGCGCGTCGTCGGGCAGGGCTATGCTTGCCGCATATGACGGTGAAAAAATTACTCTTGAGGAAAAGCACCGCTTTTCAAACGACCCTGTAAATATAAACGGCGATTTGCATTGGGACGTACTGAGACTTTTCTTTGAAATCAAACAGGGAATACTCAAGTGCGCCAACTCGGGCGACCGCGATATCGACTGCATTGGTATAGATACATGGGCGGTTGATTACGGTCTGCTCGACGCGAATGACAAACTTCTGGGAAATCCGTATCATTACCGCGACACAAGAACAGAGGGAATGTATGACGAAGCGTTTAAAATTGTCTCGAAAGAGGAGATTTTTAAGGAAACCGGTATCGCGTTTAACTGGTTTAATACGCTCTACCAGCTCCTCGCGGCGAAGCTGTCGGGGGACAGCGCGCTTAAAAACGCCAAAACAATGCTTATGATGCCCGATTTATTTAATTTCTTCCTGACGGGAGTAAAAAAGACGGAATATACAAACGCGTCAACCACTCAGTTCTATAACAGCGAAAAATACGAGTGGTCTTATGACATGCTTAAAAAATTCGGTATTCCGACAGATATTCTCACCGAAGTCGTTTTCCCCGGCGAAATTGTGGGAACTGTAAAACCGGAGCTTGCGGAAGAGCTTGGAATAGCTCAAATCCCTGTCGTGGCTGTCGCTTCGCATGATACCGGCAGCGCTGTGGCGTCAGTACCAGTCGTTGACAAGAAGGACTTTATTTACATATCCTCCGGAACATGGTCGCTTATGGGCGTTGAGCTTGACAAACCGAATACGTCGGACGGAGCGTTTGAGTATAACTTTACAAATGAAGGCGGCGTAAACAAAACGATCCGTTTCCTCAAGAATATTATGGGCTTGTGGCTTATTCAGGAGTCGAGACGCCAATGGGACAGAGAGGGCGAGCTTTTGAGCTTTGACGAGCTTGAAAGACAGGCTAACGCGGCGGAGCCGTTTGCGAGTCTGATTGATCCGGATTATCCCGCGTTCCAGACTCCGGGCAATATGCCGAAGCGCATCAGGGAATACTGCGCCAAGACCGGTCAGAAGGTTCCCGAGACAAAGGGCGAGGTTGTAAGATGTATCGCGCAGAGTCTTGCGTTCAAGTACCGTCAGACAGTTGAAGGAATGGAGGCTGTTACGGGAAATAAATATAATGTAGTTAATATTGTCGGCGGAGGAATCAAGGACAAAATGATATGTCAGTTTACCGCCAACGCTACAAAGAGAGTCGTAAACGCCGGACCTGTTGAGGCGACAAGCATAGGAAACGTCATTGTTCAGGCTATGGCAATGGGCGCTATAAAGGATATTAACGAGGGTAGAAAGGTTGTCAGAAACTCCTTCGATATCGCGGAATACACCCCGCAGGACAGCGAGGCATGGGATGCGGCTTATGAAAAGTGGAAGGAAATAATCAAAAAGGCTTGATAAAGTAATAATCCGAAAAAATTCTCATAGTATTAACTATGAGAATTTTTTATGGAGGATAAAATTATGGAATTAATAAAAGAAAATGTAACGGTAAATCAAGTCTCCTGCAAGGGAAACACACAGGCGCTTGTCGACGAGGATATAATAGCGCCGGACGTAAAGCCGGATATTCTGAAAATACTTCAGCTTGACGCCGTATCATGCGTTACGGGAAAGGAAGTGTTGAATGGGAAAGCGAAAATAAACGGAAGAGTGGATTTAAAAATTCTTTACATACCCGACAGCGAAAAAGAAAAGATAAAAAGCATTGTAACTTCATTTGATTTTACGCAAAATGTGGACAGTCAGGAAATCTCGGAGGGTATGACGGCAGTTGTAATACCGAATGTGACCGGAGCGGAATTTTCGCTGATAAACAGCCGCAAACTGCGCGTGAAGGTTATCGTAAGCATTGACTATGAAATAATAGCCGAAAAGAATGTGGAGATTGCCGTTGACGCGTCCGACTGTGAAAAAGCGGAGCTTTTGAGAGAAAATGTAAAGCTGCAGAATTGTATCGGACTTTCTGAAGCGGAATTTTCGGTAAAGGAGAGCATTGAGGTTCCGAGCGGACAGCCTTCGATACGCGAGATACTAAAACTTGACGTAAAGATTTCTGACGCGGAGTACAAAACCGTAACGGGTAAAATTGTTGCGAAGGGCGCGGTCGGAGTATCCGCCCTCTATACCGACGACGACTGCGGAATACAGTTCATGGAGGCTGAAATTCCTTTTACAGAGGTGTTTGACTGCGACGATGCGGGAGATGAAACAGTATGCGACATTGATTATACGGTATCGGGCGTTGAATATGAAGTTTGTGAAGACAGCGACGGCGACAGACGAATGCTTTCGCTCGATATAACGGTAACGGCTCAGATAAAAGCGACGGAAAATGTTTCGGTGGATATGATATGCGACTGCTATGAGCCGTTTATGAAAACCGAGCTTTTAAAAGAGGAGGCGGAGCTTGAGGAGGTGGTTTCGCGCCCGTGCTCGCAGAATACGATACGCGAAATAGTCGAGCCTTTATCCGGAGCTCCCGGAATTTCGGGGGTTTATAACGTTATAACAAAGCCTTATATATCAAAGGCGCAGCTTCAGCGCGGAAGACTGATTACCGAGGGCAGAGTCGAGGCTTATATTCTGTATCTTACAGACAGCGGCGAAAGCCCTGTCTACAGCATGAAAAAGGAGATACCGTTCAGCTATATGCTTGAGTGCGAAAGCGGGGACGACGATTTGACTCCCGAAATAAAAGCGGAAGTGAAGCACGCGGCGTATAATCTGAATATGGCGGGAGAAATTGAACTGAGGTGTATTTTGTCGCTCAGCGCAAATATAATACGCAGAAGAAGGATCGAGCTGATAGAGGACGTTGTAACAGAAAAGCCTGATAGCGATGATAAAAAGGGAATAGTTATTTACTTCGTGCAGAAAGGCGACAATCTCTGGGAGGTGTCAAAGCGTTACGCTGTTCCGAGAAGCGAAATACTGAAATTCAATAATATGAGCGAAACAGACAGTCTTGAAGCGGGCGGAAGACTGTTTATACCGGGAATATAAAAAAGTCCGCGTGTTCCGGCATTAACATAAAATCGGGATACTGTAACGTATCCCGATTTTATCCGATATTTGAAAGGCGACGGTCTTAAACTCTGTATAAGCGTCCGTTATTAAGGTCTTCAAGAGCAAGCTTTTTCGCTCTGTTGTGAAGGATTTTTCCGGTGGTATTTCTCGGTATATTTTCAACGAATTTATAATATCTCGGACGCTTATAATTAGCGAGCATAATATTATTTTTACAGAATTCCTCAAGCTCTTCATAGGTGAGAGAGTCGTCGGCTTTTACTATATACGCCGTTACAAGCTCGCCTCTTGACACATCGGGAACCGATGTTACAACGCAGTCCGCTACCTTTTCAAAGGAGTTGAGAACCTCCTCGACTTGTACGGGGTAAATATTTTCTCCGGCTGACAGTATCATATCGTCCTTGCGTCCGCATATAGTGATATAATTGTGTTCGTCCCACGTTCCGAGGTCGCCGGTGTAGGCGTAGCCTTTATAGAACTTGCTTTCCGTTTCGGAAGCGTTGTTATAGTAGCAATACGAGGACTTAGCCGTTGTTTTGATTATAACCTCGCCGACTTCGCTGTTGTCCTTCGCTACTTCATCATCCGGCTCTCCGTGCTTGTCGGAATATGTTTTAACAATGCGAACTTCATCATCAAGGCAGGAGCCTCCCGCAGTACCCGCCATTTCGGGAAGGTCAAACGGGCGCAGGAAGGTATTCCAGAATGTTTCCGTTGTTCCGTAGCCGTTGAAAATGTTCGGCGTAAGAATTTTCTGATATTTTATACACGCCGCTCTCTCAAGCGGACTTCCCATTGTAACAATGCCCTTGAGAGACGACAAGTCCCGCGCCTCTCTCTGCTGTTCAAAAGTAAGACTTTCAAGCACGGCGGGAACGCCTATTACGAAGGTCAGACCGTATTCCTCAATAAATTTCAGACAATCCTTCGGGTCAAATTTTCTCATAATAACGATTGTTCCGCCCACATAAAACGTAGGGGCGGGACCAGCGCAGTGAATACCTCCGCGGTGGAACCACGGAGTGGTATTCATCGTAATATCTCTCTGGTCAAGCGGAAAGTGAATAATAACGTCATGCGAGGAAAGAACCTCGTTAATGCTTGTTATCGGAACTCCCTTCTGACGTCCCGTCGTTCCGGAGGTGTATAGACGCGTCGTTTCGTCATATATGTTATGCTCATACGAAATCTCCGGTTCGGCGTCGGACGCTTCCGCTATATAATCTTCAAATGTCACGCACCAGTCGGCGGCGGCGGTATTTTTTTTCACATCAGTCATAATAATGAGCTTAGGCTTATGCTTTGCCATATCGAGAGCGCATTTAATAATATCCGTATTCTTTGCTTCAAATATGAAGACGTCAGGTAACGAATCATCTATATTCATAGCGATTTCACCGGCGGAAAGCCTGTAGTTTACGGGACAGTTTACAGCGGAGATTTTATGCGCCGCGACATAAGTAAAAGCAAAAACAGGGCAGTTTAAAAGCTGATACATTATAACGTCGCCTTTTTTTATTCCGTCGCGCAGAAACGAGTTCGACAGCTTATTAACAACGGAGTTAAGCTCCGAGTATGTCCAGTTTTCGCCCGTGAGCGGAAAAATCATTGCTTTTTTATTCGCATAACGGTATACGTTGCGCATAAAACCCGCGATCCATGTATATTCCTTTTCAAAAATATCCTTGAATTTCTCAAGGTCTTTCTTTAAAGTTATTTGAGCGTCTGTCATTTGTTTGCCTCCTAATTTTATACTGTTTATAATTATTATGCGTATATGTATACGTCTTACATAATATTATTGTTATTGTATCACAAAATGGATTAATATGCAATTAATTTATAATTTATTTTCCTGATTTACTACATTTTTTAATAATAGAGGTTGTAATTTTTTTTATTTTGCGATATAATTAGAAATAATTGAGATTAAGTATAAAAAAGGAAGTAACGCAATGAAAATATACAATACTCTGACAAGACGGAAGCAGGAGTTCGTACCGATTGACAAAAACGAAGTTAAGATGTACGCTTGCGGACCGACTGTTTACAATTATATTCATATAGGAAACGCGCGTCCTCTTATAATATTTGACACGCTGCGCAGGTATATGGAATACCGCGGCATGAAGGTGAAGTTTGTGCAGAACTTTACAGATGTGGATGATAAGATGATAAGACGCGCAAATGAGGAGGGTATTACGGTAAAGGAGCTGGCGGATCGTTTTATCGGCGAGTACTTTAAAGACGCCGAGGCTCTTGGAGTGCGCGCCGCTACAATTCATCCGAAAGCGACGGAGAATATAGATTCTATAATCGAGGTGGTAAAGAAGCTGGAGGATAACGGTTACGCGTATAATGTCGATGGAAACGTATACTTTGCCGCAAAGAAATTCAAAGAATACGGCAAACTTTCAAAGCAACCCTTAGAGGAGCTTGAGGCCGGTGCGAGAATAGATGTAAACGAGCAGAAGCGCGACCCGATGGATTTCGCCCTCTGGAAAAAACAGAAGGAGGGCGAGCCGGCATGGGAAAGCCCGTGGGGGAAGGGCAGACCGGGCTGGCATATAGAGTGTTCCGCAATGGTAAATAAATTTTTGGGTAAGACGATTGACATACATGCGGGCGGAAAGGATCTGATATTCCCGCATCATGAAAACGAGATAGCGCAGAGCGAGTGCGCCAACGGCGCGCCGTTCGCAAATTACTGGATGCACAACGGTTATATAAACGTAGATAATAAGAAGATGAGCAAATCTCTCGGAAATTTTTCAACCGTGCGCGATATTTTGCGGAAATACGACGGAGAAACGGTCAGATTTTTTATGTTGTCCGCGCATTACAGAAATCCCATTAATTTTTCCGACGAGCTTATGGAACAGGCTAAGTCCGCTATAGAGCGCGTGTATACATGTATAGACAATCTGGAATTCCTGCTTGAAAACAGCTCTGACGGGGAGCTTACGGACAAGGAGGGAGAATATATAAAATCGCTTGACGGTTTTAAGGAAAAATTTATAGCCGCCATGGATGACGACTTAAACACGGCTGAAGCGCTCGCCGCGATATTCGATATAGTTTACGCCTCAAATACCGCGCTGTCAAACGACGGTTCGAGTTCCAAAGCGGCGGTGCAAAAGACTCTTGATATGGTAAGAGAGCTAGGCTCGGTTCTCGGACTTTTCCAAAAATCCGGAAAAAAATCGCTTGATTCTGAAATTGAGGAGCTTATTGAACAGCGCAATAAGGCGCGCGCCGAAAAGAACTGGGGTGAAGCCGACGCCATACGCGACAGATTAAAGGAAATGAACATAATACTGAAGGATACTCCTATGGGAGTGAAATGGAGCTATATTGAATGAATACGACAAGCAAGAAACCGTCGCAGTTTTCACCTTTGGCGCTTGCGTATATAGGCGACGGAGTATATGAGCTGTTTGTAAGAACAAGAATAATAGAGGAACATGAGAATCTTCCGCCCGCCAGCTTGCACAGGCATGCCGTAAAGTATGTAAAAGCCGAGGCGCAGGCGAGAAGCATAAACGCTATAATAGGGATTCTTACGGACGAGGAGACGTCCGTATATAAGCGCGGGAGAAACGCTAAATCAAACACAATGCCGAAAAACGCCTCTGTCGCCGACTACAGAAAGGCGACGGGTTTTGAAGCGCTTATAGGATTTCTGTATCTTTCAGGTGAAACAGAAAGACTCAGCGAACTAATGAAGATAGCGTATAAAAATGCGTTACATATAAATAATTAAGGAGGAAAATAGTAAATGGACAAAAAAAGAGTTACAGAGCTTTCCATAATTGCGAACAATGTCCGAAAAAACGCTCTGACCGCAGTATATAACGCGGCGTCGGGACATCCGGGAGGCTCGCTTTCAATTGCGGACGTGCTTACGTTGCTGTATTTTGAAGTAATGAACGTAGACCCGAAAAATCCCAAAATGGAGAATAGAGACAGATTTGTATTGTCTAAAGGACATACCGCGCCGGCGCTTTACGGAACGCTTGCAGAGAGAGGATTTTTCCCGAAAGAGGACGTCGCGACATTCAGACATATAGACAGCTACCTTCAGGGTCATCCCGATATGAATAAGGTTCCGGGCGTCGACATGTCGACAGGCTCGCTCGGTCAGGGCTTTTCGGTTGCCGGAGGCATGGCTCTCGCGGCAAAGCTTGATAATAAGGATTACCGCGTGTACTCGATACTTGGCGACGGCGAACTTGAAGAAGGACAGGTTTGGGAACAGGCTATGTTCGCGCCTCACTATAAGCTGGACAATTTTACAATATTTATTGACAATAACGGTCTGCAGATAGACGGAGATATAACAAAGGTAATGAATCCGACTCCTATCGACAAAAAGTTTGAAGCTTTCGGCTGGCATGTAATAGCGACGGACGCGCATGATTTTGAGAAGCTTTCGGCAGCTGTAGAGGAAGCAAAGTCTGTAAAGGGACAGCCTACGGCTGTTATAATGAAATCGGTAAAGGGCAAGAATGTATCCTTTATGGAAAACAACGCGGGATGGCACGGAAAAGCGCCCAAAGAGGATGAATATAATCAAGCGATAGCCGAGCTTGACGAGATAAACAAGAGATTGGAGGCGAGTCTGTAATGGCAAAGAGAGCCACAAGAGAATCATACGGAGCGGCTTTGGTGGAATACGGAGGTAAAAATCCGAACGTGGTTGTGCTTGACGCCGACCTTTCAAAGTCAACGAAGACAGATATGTTCAAGGCGGCATATCCGGAGAGATTTATAAATATGGGTATTGCCGAGGGCAATATGATGTGCGTAGCCGGAGGTCTTGCGGCAAGCGGCAAAATCGCGTTTGCGTCATCTTTCGCTATGTTCGCGGCGGGAAGAGCTTTTGAACAGGTAAGAAACTCAATCGGCTATACGCATCTTAACGTAAAAATCGGCGCGACTCACGCCGGCGTTTCGGTAGGCGAGGACGGCGCTTCGCATCAGTGCCTTGAGGATATTGCGCTTATGCGCGCTATTCCGGGAATGGTTGTTATAAATCCGGCTGACGACGCCGAGGCAATGCAGGCTGTCAAAGCGGCAATCGACCATGAAGGTCCCGTATACATGCGCTTCGGACGTCTTGCGGTCGAGGATATAAACGGCGCGGACTATAAGTTTGAACTTGGCAAGGGCGTACAGCTCAGAGACGGTAAAGACGCCGCGATTATAGCTACCGGTCTTATGGTGCAGAAGGCTCTTGAGGCGGCGGATATACTTAAAGGCGAAGGTATTGACGCGAGAGTTGTAAATATCCATACAATAAAGCCGCTGGATGAGGACATAATAATAAAAGCGGCTAAGGAAACAGGAGCTCTCGTAACGGCTGAAGAGCATTATATTATGGGCGGCTTAGGCAGCGCCGTTACAGAGGTCGTATGCAAGAGCTATCCGGCGCCTGTTAAAATTATAGGCACGGATCGATTCGGCAAATCGGGAAAACCCGCCGAGCTGTTTGAGGAATACGGACTTACAGCTGAAAATATCGTGAAAAACGTAAAAGAAGCTATTGCAATGAAGAAACAGTATTCGAAGGAGTAAAACAATATGAAAAAAATATTGCTTGTATTGGCAAGCCTGACAGTTACAATACTTTTATGCGCGTGCGGCTCGGGCGGCGGACTGTTCGCTAAGCCCACCCCGACGCCTTTGCCGGATATCGACCCCGCGTCGCTTATTACGGTTGAGGACGTCGCGACATATGCGGGATATACGCCCGTGATTGAACCTTCCTCCGTAAAACGCGAGGGAAATGTGGGCGAGGTTCTTTACAGGAGCGAGCCTATAGGAAAGAACGACACGGTGCATGTAAAAATAACCCAGTTTACAGACGACATTCCGTACCAGACGCTTTTTAACGAGTATGAGCAGGAAAAAGCTAAACGTCAGTCAGCCGAGCTGATTTCGGGAATAGGACAGGAAACATATATAGCGTTTCCGACTGCGCATACGTTTGACAGAGGCTGTATAATTGAAATAACCGCCGGCTCCGGAGCGGATGAGGAGCAGAAAACACTGCTTGAAAATCTTGCCAGAACGGCCGCGGGCAGACTTGAGGCGATTATTCCCGAATACACGGAAAACAATAAATGAGAACCGGATGGACTGCCGCTTGACTATAGCGGCAGTCTTTTTGTATTTAAAAATATACTAAATTTTTGATTATCTCTTTATAAATTCTTAAATGTCGTTAAAG
>CAYRSG010000052.1:0-9780 GCA_964426905.1 uncultured Clostridium sp.
CGGTCATTTTATCCGCTCCTTTCAGCGTGTTATTGTTCCGCATTTGCAAATACATATATAATACAATTCAACGGCGCGGATTATCGCAAAAAAATACCGTTTCCGCGAATTTTCACGGAAACGGATTCTTTAACTCTTTACGCGCGCCGAGTTAAAAGTCTGCGGTAATCCCTGCTGCTCGATTTGAATATAAGCTCGGGATTTTTTCTCATAACCGCCTGAACGATTTTCGCCACGTCGTTTGATTCAAACTTTACAATCGGCATATAGTAGCACTCGCCGTCATACGTCTCGACATAGAAAATATCCATGCTTGAAACCGTGCGTTTTCTGTAAAAATCCTTTGACTTTTCAAGCTTTCCGATATTTTCAATAAACTCGCTTTCTTTTGAAATATTTCGTTTCACAAAATTCTTTGTTCCTATAAGAATGGTCTGAATTTCATTCAACGGTATCTCGACCAGCTTTATCTTCGCCGGAATAAACTCGCTTAGGATTTTAATTTTATTCTCGTAATCATACGGAAGAAAATCGTTGTTCCAGTTTTTCAGATAAAGACTCGTTCTGTCGGTAGATATATAAGTCGTATACACGGCGTTTATTCTTATAAAAACGTAAGTCGCCGCAAGAACCATGGCTATAAACCACGCCAGCGAAAACAGATAGCCTCCTTTTATAAGATTAAATATTACCATGACAAGCGAAAAGCAAGCCAGCAGCGCGATAAATGTTATAATAACCGCGCTTCTGCGTCTGTATCCCGCTTTTGTGCGCGCTCTTATCTCTGACGGCATTTTTATCCCCCCTGTATTTATATCATCCTTTTCATTCCCATATTTAATAAACGCGTCTCGCGCCGGCATATTCGCTGCGGTAATAGTCCGTGTCAATCGACTGATATTTTACGACGTCGCCTGTTTTCGGCGCGTGCAGCATCATATTATTGCCGGCATATATTCCTACGTGGTGTATATATCCGTTTTGCTCAAAGAATACAAGGTCTCCGGGCTGAAGCTCATCCTTATTCACAGGCGTGCCGTTTTTGAACTGATCCTCCGCCACGCGGTCAACCTGTATACCGAGCGACTTGCATACATACTGCACAAGTCCGCTGCAGTCGAAGCCGTCGGGAGAAGTTCCTCCCCATACATACGGCGTCCCGAGGTATTTGGACGCCTCGTACAGTATAGCGCTTCCCATCGACGAATCAAGCGTCAGATTTGTCGTCGTAATAACAGGGTCTCCCGTTGTATATTCAAGCTTTCTTCTGTATTTTGCAAGCTGTCTGTAGCCCTTTGTGGATTTAACCTGCTTCTGGATTATCTTTTTCTTTGTGACGGTCTCGCCGTCCTCCTCTATATCGACAAGCTCCTCGTCATAAAAATACAGCAGTCCGAGCTCCTCATCCTCATAGACAAAATAATATTTGTCATCCGCGTCAAGAATTATTTCGTTTATTATCGGCTCCGCCTGAAGCACCTCGAACTCTACGCTGTCGCGGGCTTTTTCAACCTCGCTTCCGCGTCTGATTGCCGTTACATACAGCGAATACATACCGGGGTCGACTCCCTGTATAACAGCCTCGTACTCGTCCTCAACCGTTTTGCTCGCCACAAGCTCGTTATTCTCATCGAACAGTTCTACGCAAAAATCGTGATAATTATCGGATTTCCACAAAACCGCAATACAGTCGTCGTCGGTAATACCGGCGTCATACGGCGTTACAATTTCAACGCCCGTATCATAGAGACTTCCGTAGCTTATGAGAACTTCCTCCGCACTCAATGATTCGCCTTCCGGAGTTATCGAGCTTACTATAATCCTGTAGTCCCTGCCCTCTTCAAACAGCTCGGCGGGCAAAGATATCTCCGTCTTATCCGTAACCGCATACTCGTTCACGGCGTATTCGTCGCTTTCAACGTCAAATACTTCTATATGATAGCGCGTCGACGCCTGCATTTTAAGTTCGATAACAACGTCGTCGCCGGCGTTGTACTCCTCTTCCGTCGCGGGTGAAGCAAGCACGGGGGTCGTAACCTCTTCAACCTCGTTGAGCGTGTAATCCTCTTCCTCTATCTCAACCGTTTCGCTTTCCCTTACGGGAGCAATAGCGTCCGTATCGCTGATTATACTCGCGGATAAAACTCCGTCTTCGTCCTCGCTGACCGTAAGTCCCACCGAAGTAGAGTATATCGTATCCTGAGTAAGTATTTCATTTTTCTCCTTAATCAGACTGCTGTATATATCAAATATATCCGAACCGGATTGGGTAATTACGTCTTCCTCCGTATCGTCGTCCTGACTGCCGATAGCCGAAAGCCAAGCCCGCGCACTAAGCGACGAGTCCTCCGCATATATAGGCTTTGAACTTTTGCTTCTCTCGGCGTTTATAATATCGAGCAGCAACAGGACTCTTGAACGCCTTACCGACGTGTTTTCCTCCGAAATTTTCCGCCTCGGGTTGTACAGCGCCGCGTCAACATGTCCGTCGGCGTCCGCAAAAAATCTGAAATTGTCGTTATCCGCGTAATCCGCCGTACTAACAAAGTCGTCGCCGGAAGCTATATCGTCAACCGAAAAATCCGCGCCGTTCGCAAAAACCGCGCACACTCTGTCGGCTTCCACGCCTATCATGCAGAACCTTGCGTAATCGGAATTATAAACGTACCACTCGAAGCCGTACTCTGTTTTGTCTATTCTGTTCGGCATTCCGAAAGCGTCAAGCGCTGTATCTACATTGTCTCCGACGGTTATATCGTTTCCTCCGACCGTAAACGTTACGCCGCGCGCGAAATAATCGTAAACGGTATTCACGAGCCGCTCGCATTCCTCGCGGTCAAGCTCCTCGTCCGGTTCGCTTCCGGATTTACCGGTGATTATTCCCTGCTTCATCATAAACGCATACGCGATTCTGTTTTCATCGGCTATATACGCGTTATCATAGCATCCGTTCAGAATGGAATTTGCCTCGTCCTCGTATATTGTGTAGCTGTCGTTCGCGCTTATTACAGCCTTGTACAGAATTGTCATAAAATCCTGTTTTTTTATCGCCGCGTCTTTTTCATCGGCGTCGTCGTCAAGATTGGCAAAACCGAGAATCGTTCCCTTTAGAGTTATCTCGTCCAAATCTCCGGCGTCCAATCCGTCCGGCAGCTCGACCTCGCCGCCGCTGAGACGCTCGTAAAGCTCTACCGCCTGAGATATCGCTTCACCCTTCGACACGGGCGCGGCAAGAGCGGTTATATTAAACTGTGACATGCCGTGTGAAAGCATTATAATCGCCGTAGCGGCGCATAATACCTTTTTACAGAGTCTCTTCAAGCACATCAATCCTCCCGCTTAAAATAATTCAGTGTCTATTATATCAGATGTTTTACGAAATGTCTATAAATAAATTGTTAATTTTTTGTGACTAAAATCCTTGTTGTTCAAGAATTTTGTTGACGCCCGCTCCAAAATATTATAAAATAAACAGTATAATCAGACTGCGGACAATGCCTTCACGGTTTTGTCCGCCCTATTCAAGGGCGCTCGAGGCGCTAACCTCGAATGAAATCGTTTTGGGCTGTCGGCGGTCTGATAACGCGGCAATGTAAGGAGATTTTGCAATGTTTGAAAAACTGGAAGCGCTGGAGGAGCGCTTTAATCTTGTTTCAGAAAAGATAAGCGATCCGGACGTAATCGCGGATCAAGAGAGCTGGCGTAAATACTGCAAGGAGCACAGCGACCTTGCCCCGATTATAGACAAATACAGAGAGCTGAAGGCGGCGCGCCGGACCGCCGCCGATGATAAAGAGATGCTCGAGTCGCCCCAGGACAAGGAATTTGAAGAGATGATACGTCTTGAAATGGCGGAGGCTGAGGAAACAATCGCAAGATCCGGCGAGGAGCTTAAAATTCTGCTTCTTCCCAAGGACCCCAACGACGATAAAAGCGTAATCATGGAAATCCGCGGCGGCACGGGCGGCGAGGAAGCGGCGCTCTTTGCGGCGGATTTGATGCGGATGTACTCGATGTACGCGGAATCAAAAAACTGGAAAATAGATATTTTGAACTCCAACCCGACCGATATCGGCGGTTACAAGGAAGTCAGCTTTTCCGTCGAAGGACAGGGAGCGTACAGCCGTCTTAAATTTGAGAGCGGCGTCCACCGCGTCCAGCGCGTACCTGAAACGGAATCGAGCGGAAGAATTCACACCTCCGCCGTTACTGTCGCCGTGCTTCCCGAGGTTGAGGAGGTAGAGGTTGACATTAATCAGAATGATTTGAGAATCGACGTGTTCCGCGCGGGCGGTCCCGGCGGTCAGTGCGTAAACACTACCGACTCGGCTGTACGTATAACGCATATACCGACCGGTATCGTAGCGTCGTGCCAGGACGAGAAGTCGCAGCACAAAAACAAGGACAAGGCGATGAAAATCCTGCGTTCGAGAATTTACGAAATTATGGAGGAACAGCGTCGCAAGGAAATAGCGGACGAAAGGAAGTCGCAAGTCGGCAGCGGCGACAGAAGCGAGCGTATAAGAACGTACAACTACCCTCAAAGCCGCGTAACGGACCACAGAATTAATCTTACGCTTTACAAGCTCGAGCAGATACTCGACGGAGCGCTGGATGAAATTATCGACGCGCTTGTCACCGCCGACCAGGCGGCGAAGCTCGCCAACGCAGAATAATAAACTATCTTAAAAGGAGGATTTTAAAATGAACAAATTACCGAATCTTAAAGGAAAAACAGCCGTTATAACAGGCGGAAGCGGCGTGCTTTGTTCCGCGTTCGCGTACGCTTTTGCCGAGCAGGGCATGAACATCGCGGTACTCGGCCGCACAATGTCAAAGCTCGAGGCTGTGCGCGACAAAATTAACGCTCTTGGCGGAAACGGTCTCGCCGTTAAGTGCGACGTCGTCGACAAGGACAGCGTTATTGAAGCAAAAAAAGCCGTAAACGACGCTTTCGGCAAGATAGATATCCTCGTAAACGGCGCGGGAGGAAACCACCCGAACGGAAATACCACGAAGGAATTTTTTGAAGACGGCGATATTGAAAATCCCGACGTCGTCTCGTTTTTTGATTTAAAAAAAGAAAACTTCAGCTATGTTTTTGATTTAAATATCGTCGGAACGCTTATTCCGACTCAGGTATTTATGCCCGACATGCTCGGTAAAAAGGGCGCGACGGTTATCAATGTCGCCTCTATGGGTTCGTACCACCCTCTTACAAAAGTAAGCGCGTACTGCGCCGCCAAGGCGGGTATCGCAAACTTTACGGAATGGCTCGCCGTTCATTTTGCAAAAAGCGGCATACGCGTAAACGCTATCGCTCCGGGCTGGTTCCGGACGGCGCAGAACAGAACGCTGCTTTTAAACGAAGACGGCTCGCTTACCGAGCGTTCAAAAAAGGTTATCGCTCATACGCCTATGGATCGCTTCGGAGTTCCCGAGGATTTACTGGGCACGCTGCTGTATCTTGCCGATGATACTATGTCCGGCTTCGTTACAGGCGCGATGATTCCGGTTGACGGCGGTTTTCAGGCGTATTTCGGCGTATAAATCGCCGTCTTTCCGAAAGGGCTGATTTTTTTGAAGCAGAAAATTTTAGACATTCTTAAAAATAACGGAGAATATATTTCCGGAGAACGCATGAGCGAAAAGCTCGGTATTTCACGCGCCGCGGTGTGGAAGCATATAAAAAGCCTGCGTTCCGACGGATATGTAATCGAGTCGGCGACAAATAAAGGCTACCGGCTCGTCAGCTCTCCGGACGCGATAACCGAAAGCGAAATCAAACGCGCGCTTAAAACCGAATTTATCGGACGCAATATGTTCATATATGATGAAACCGATACCACTAACGAACGCGCCAAAGCAAACAGCTCCGCTCCCGACGGCAGCGTATTTATTGCAGAGGCGCAGACCGCCGGCAAGGGTACGCGCGGACGCGGCTGGGTATCTCCGCGCGGCGAGGGCATATGGCACAGCATACTTTTAAAGCCCGATATTCCGCCTCCGGAGGCGGCTCAGATAACGCTTGTCGCCGGGCTTGCGGTAAGCAAAGCCGTCGGACTCGGCTCAATGATTAAATGGCCTAACGACATAGTTATCGGCGGCAGGAAAGTATGCGGCATACTTACGGAAATGTCCTCCGAAAAAAACATGATTAATCATATCGTCTGCGGAATAGGCGTAAACGTAAATACGCCTTCCTTCCCCGATGAAATAGCTCGCAGAGCGACTTCAATGTATATTGAAAGCTCTCAGAGATTTAACAGAAACGAAATCTTGGCGAAAATTCTCAACGAATTTGAGTATTGTTATATGAAATTTCTCGATAACGGACTTTGCGCCGTTCTCGGCGAATACAAAGAACGCTGCGTAACCGTCGGACGCGACGTCTGCGTGATTTCCAAAAAGGAAACCGTCACCGGCAAAGCCGTTGATGTGGACGGCGCAGGAGCGCTCGTCGTTGAAACCGCGGACGGCGTCCTCCGCGTTTCCTCCGGCGAGGTAAGCGTAAGAGGAATTTACGGATATGTATAAATCTGCTAATAGGATTTTTTTAATCGGAATAACGCTCCGATTTAAATATAACGCCTCTCTCAATTATTAATATACTATTTTCATATCGGCGCCGATTATCTTTTGGGAATTTACAATCACGACTTTATTGATGTAAGCGGACTTTCGGCTGTCCGGATATCCCATATTCGTCAAATTATTGACGACATAAAATCAAATAAATTATGAATAAATTGTAAATTGTTAGCGCTCAACGCCGTTGAGCGCTAATTTTCTATTGACAAATTTTGTAGTTGGTATTATTATACTATTGATAATGTACCGTATAAACATTTCAGAAAGGAAGTAATACACATGGCAAAAGGCAACATATCCGTCGACAGCGAAAATCTGTTCCCAATCATAAAAAAATGGCTTTATTCAGACAAGGACATATTCCTCAGAGAGCTTGTCTCCAACGGCTGCGACGCGATTACAAAGCTGAAAAAACTCGCCTCAATAGGCGACGCGCAGATTGATGAAAACGAAAATTTCAAAGTAACGGTTTCCATATTCAAGGATGCGAAAAAGCTTGTCATTTCCGACAACGGTATCGGAATGACCGCCGAGGAAATCGACAAGTACATCAATCAGATAGCCTTTTCGGGCGCAAGCGACTTTTTGGCGAAATACAAGGAGGAGGACGACAAGGGTGCGCAGATTATCGGTCATTTCGGACTTGGCTTTTACAGCGCGTTCATGGTCGCGGACAGCGTTGAAATTGACTCTCTCTCCTATCAGGACGGCGCGAAAGCCGCAAGATGGACATGCGACGGCGGCATGGAATTTGAGCTGACGGACGGTGAAAGAACGGAACGCGGTACGACAATTACTCTTAACATTGCCGAGGACAGCGAAGGATTTCTCGAGGAGAATACTGTTCGATCAATTCTTCACAAATACTGCTCGTTCCTGCCTATTGAAATTTATCTTGAAGTTCCGTCTGATAAAAAGGAAGAGGAATGCGAATGTGAACATGACCACGACGACGGCGAAGAACACGCGCCTGAAGAACCAAAACCGATTAATGACACTCATCCGCTGTGGATGAAAAAGCCGTCGGAATGTAGTGATGAGGAATACAAGGAATTCTACCGAAACGTGTTCATGGACTTTAACGAGCCGCTGTTCTGGATTCACCTTAACGTGGACTATCCCTTTAATCTCAAGGGCATACTTTATTTCCCGAAAATTAACCACGAATTCGCTTCTCAGGAAGGACAGATAAAGCTCTACAACAATCAGGTATTCGTTGCGGATAACGTAAAAGAGGTTATTCCCGAATTCCTTATGCTCCTGAAAGGCGTTATCGACTGTCCCGACCTGCCGCTTAACGTTTCAAGAAGCTTTTTGCAGAACGACGGCTACGTTAAAAAGATTTCCGCGCATATCACAAAGAAAGTCGCGGACAAGCTCACCGGACTTTACCAAAACGAAAAAGAAAACTATGAAAAATACTGGGACGACATTGATATCTTTATTAAATACGGCTGTCTCAGAGACGAGAAGTTCTATGACAAAGTAAAGGACGTTATTATTTACAAGGATTTGGATGGAAAATATCTTACGCTTGACGAGTACCTTGACGGCAAGGAGGAAAAGGATGTTTACTATGTTTCCGACCCGAAGCAGCAGTCGCAGTACGTCAACATGCTGAAAAATCAAGGGCTTAACGCCGTAATACTGCCGAGCATGATGGACGCTCACTTTATTTCGTTTGTTGAGATGAAGCGGCAGGGCGTGAAATTCAAGCGTATCGACTCCGCGATAAACGACATAGCCGAAACCGGCGAAAAAGACGACGCGGCAAAGGAACGCGACGAAAAGCTGATAGAGAAATTCAAGAACGAAATCGGCGACGAGTCTCTTAAAATCGAGGTTCAGCCGCTTAAAGACGCCTCTATTCCCGCCGTAATACTTCTGGGCGAACAGTCGAGACGTATGCAGGAAATGTACCGCGCTTACGGTCAGCAGGCGGCGGGTATGGCGGATATGTTCAAGGACGAGTTTACGCTTGTTTTAAACTCGGGAAACGCGCTTATAAAGAAAATCGACACGCTTGCCGACGAGGACGCCAATCTCGTAATCGACCATGTTTACGACCTCGCGAAAATAAGTCATTCTCCGCTTGACGCCGAGCATATGACGAAGTTTATCGAAAGATCGAATAAATTACTGGAAAAGTTATTTTAATGCAAAATCATAAAACTGCAAGGGACGCTAAATTTTAGCGTCCCTTTGTTTTTATCTTTAATTGATTTTACATTCTAATTATTTCCCTCACAACCTCGCTTGCCGCTATAAGTCCGGCGGCGGCGGGTACGAAAGCCGTGCTTCCGGGCACGGCGCGCCGTGCGTCGTTCATTTCATCGTTTTGCTCCGCGTCAGGGCGAATAGGCTCTTCCCTTGAATACACAACCTTTAATTTTTTGATTCCTCTCTTTTTAAGCTCGCGGCGCATAACACGCGCGAGCGGACAAACGGAGGTGTCGTAAATATCGGCGACCTCAAGCATTGCCGGATTCAGCTTATTCCCCGTACCCATGCAGCTTATTATCGGAACTCCCGCGTTTTGCGCGCGCACTATAAGCTCAATTTTGGCGGTAACGACGTCAACCGCGTCAATAATATACGAATACACCGACAAATCATAATCCTCCGCATTATCGGGCATATAAAAGCAGTTGTGCGCGTTGATTTTTATATCGGGGTTTATCGCGAGCGCACGCTCGCGCATAACGTCAACCTTGTATCTGCCGACGGTTTCCTCAGTCGCGATAATCTGACGGTTTATGTTGGTTACGCTGACGGTATCGTTATCGAATAAATCTATCTCCCCTATTCCGCTCCTCACAAGCGCCTCGGCGGCGTATCCGCCGACTCCTCCGATTCCAAAAACGGCGGCGCGCGCGCTTTTCATTTTTTCCATGCCGTCGTCCCCGGCAAGCATCCGTATTCTCGTAAATCGGTCAGCCATATTACATCACTCCCGCGCGTTTACATTATAACGTCTGTAAAAAAAGCGGTAAGTCTTTTGACTTACCGCAATATGGTGACTCGTGAGGGAATCGAACCCTCGTTGCCGGCGTGAGAGGCCGGAGTCTTAACCGCTTGACCAACGAGCCATACAGCTTTAATATAATACCACATAAAACCGTCTTTGTCAAGAGAAAAATATCGGATTCTTAAAAAATTTTTGTAAAGAATTCAATGATAGGTGACACA
>CAYRSG010000053.1:0-9553 GCA_964426905.1 uncultured Clostridium sp.
TTTTCAAGTTTTATATGACAGTTATGAATAAAAATAATGTATAGAATTCAATGATGGGTGACACATTTAATAAAATAATTCCATCAATGATAAATGCGTACCATATATTTTTACATCACATACTCATCATCCAAAAGTTCAACAAGCTCTGTTTCAATATTATATCTAAATAGTTTTTCAGATGATATGTAATATATATAATTACCTAAGACGCTAATTCCTGAAATATAATTTTCAGATATTAAACATTTATTCTCATTGTCCGAAGAAAGTTTATATATTTTTTTATTTTTATCTACATAATAATAATTATTGTTACAATACACACTCATAGCATTTACTTTTGTTGTATCATTAAAACAATTTATCTTATAATGAAGTGCATTTAATCTAATATTATATAAAATAAACATAATCAATATAATAACAACACTTATAATAGCAAATATTACATATTTATTTTTTAATTTATTCATAATATATATCTTCTTTCGCGAGATTATTCCTCCTACGCCCGTTACGTTCGCAACGTAATTTGTATCATTCTTTGTTGGATGCGGGCGACGTTTGCGCTTAGATTATAAAGATATTATATCAAATTAATTGCGGAATATCAATCCAAATCAAAAATAAGCGCAAAAAATCGCACAATCGTGCGATTTTTTGGGACGTTATCCGTTGTCTTTGCCGCGTTGCCCGTTCCGCTCCGGTTCGGAGCGGGACTGTATGAAAAGTCTTAAACCTTATTTTGCGTATCCGGGTCTATCGGATTTGTCGGCGTATAAACAACGTCGTTAATCGAGCCGCCGGCGACTTTTTCCAAGTCCTCCGGTCTCACCTCTTTTTTTGTGTTTTCCTCGGTTTTTTTTACCGCCTTTTTTTCGTCTGACATAATCTTGTCCTCCTTATTCGTTTATGGTTTTTAAATCTTCCGTAAACCTCTGCATAATCGCGGCGGCTTCCGCCCTTGTCGCGTTATTCAAAGGTTTAAACTCATTGTTGTCGTTGCCGAGCATAATGCCCTTAAGCTTGCAGTACATAACCGCCTCGCTCGCCCAATCGGAAATATCCGCAAGGTCCGCGTAATCAAGCCGTATCGCCCAAACTCCTTCGGGAGCGGTTCCCTTATACTGTGCAAATCTAAACATAATAGCCGCGATTTGCTCTCTTGTAATATTGTCGTTCGGGGCAAATTCGGTATCGCTGTAGCCCATAACTATACCGTTATTTTCAGCCCACGCTACGGCGTTTTCATACCAGCTGTCCGTTTCTACGTCCTCAAAGCCGCTGCTTTCCGTAACTTCCGGCTCGCCTTCCGAACGGTAAAGTACGGTCACAAGCATCGCTCTTGTAAGATTGCCCTGCGGATCGAATTTATCCGCCTCAACTCCTGCGAACATATTATTTTCGTAAACGTATCTTACCGAGTCGTAGAACCAGTCGCTTTCAAAAACGTCGGTAAACGGATTTACATAACCGCCGCCCGACAGCTCGGCTGTCTCCTGCGGCTCGGTTGTTTCCTCAGGCTCCGCTGTCGGCGCGGGAGTAGGCGTTGCTTTAGCCGATGAACTGCTTCCGCCGCCGCTTCTTTTATGAGTAGGCGTGGGAGTTGGTTCCTCCGCCGCGCTTACCGTGACCTTCGCGGTGACCGTAATCAGCTTATCCTCGGGTATCAGATTTTGCCAATCCTCTTTTTCCGAATTTCCGTATGAGTCAAATACGATGCGTTCCTCACTCGGAACAACGATACCGGTAATCGTTGCCGTTCCCGCTTCATCGGCGCAAACAAGGTTGTCGTAGTTGATATACGCGACGTTTCCGTCGGAGGCGTCAATCCACTTGACCGTAAGCGCGCCTTCGTCCGCGCCGGCTATCGCCGGCTGAATGTCGGCTTTATCTCCGGACGTAAGCTCGTAGCCGCCGTTATTTTCAAACGTAACCGCCGTTACCTTGTCCGTCTGCGCGATATAATCGGCGTCGAAAGTCTTTGTCGCTTCGCCGCTGTACTCCGCGACCGTTTCCTTATCCGCAACCGCCTCAAGCTCAATCTGCGCAATTCCCGTTCCGTACTCGTTTATCTCATACTCCGAGTCGGGAATATCGAGAGTAATTTCAATATTCTGAGTTTCGTTGGCTTCAAGTGTGTCAACCGTAAGAGTACCCGCTTCCGTTTCACCGGCTTTAACCGTAAATTCAATGTCGCTCATCGCCTTGTTTCCGGTATTCTTCAACACGCCGCTGTATACGGTCTTACCGTCCTCATAGCCGCTTGCTTTGTAATTGTCTATTTGACTGTCATCCAGTTCGATTACGGCGGAGTATTCGAGCTTCGCGCCGACCGCCTCGTTTTCTTCTATATACGCTTTGAACTCAATATCCGATATATCTTCGGGTAGTTGCGCGCCGCACGATACGTCTACGCTGCTTCCTCCGGCTACCGGAGATGTTATCCGCGCCGTTCCGATACTTTCGCCGTTCATTGCGAACGTAACCGTGACGGGATCCTCCTCAGTCGCATATACTGTCGCCGAACCCTCGTTTTTAACCGTTGCGGTCAGACTTATCGCGCCGTTCGGCTGCGGATATTCTTCGTCCATACTAAGCTCCGATGTTTTCAGCTTGCCGAACGGCGTATGCTTATTCCATACCAACGCGCCCGCGCTCTCATCGTCATAATCGCCCTTCGCGCTGACGACGATAATGTCGTCGCCCGCAACAGCCGCGCCGATATCCGAATAATATGTTCCGGTATCGCCGTTTGTCAGAACAATCGGTTCGCTCCAATACGCTGCGCCGCTGTCATCGCTGTCCGTTTCCTCGTCGGTTTCATCATCGGCGTCCTCGTTATCATCGTAATCCGTCCCGTTATACTGCGATACCGCGATTTGGCGCGTGTCGTCCTCGGCTTCCGTCCAGAACAGCGAAATCTTGCCGTCGCCGGTTACGTTAACGTCGTAATCGGTCGGATTGTCGCAGACCGCGGCGGTATCCGGCGATACAATAATCGTTTCCTCCGGAATTTCAATTATCGTTCCGTCCGAATCTTCTATCTCCCGCGCCTCATGCTTATACTCGAAAACGTAATACTCGCCGCCTCCGTCGCCTTCATACAAGGTGTAATTGCCGTTCTTTATAAGATTGCTTACGTTAAGGTATCTTATCTCGCCGTGGTCACTGTCCTCGTCCTTAGCGCCGTAGAACAAGTATGTCGCGTTGTTTGAACGGTCGAATTTCGGCGATATGTACGAGCCTGTTTCGGGGGTTACTCTTATTATATGAGTAAAGCTGTTTTCGCTGAAATTATATATCTGCATAAAGACGTCTCTGTCATCCGTCGTGTCAAGGTCGTTATCCCAGTCAATAGTCCACGTGAAGAGTCCCAGACCGTTATAGCTTATCGCGCCCGAATCCGCGACTCTCGGCAAAGTTGATGAGGTTTTGTCAAGCCTCAAATCAAGGAAACGCTGACCGTACCAATTCTTTTTATATTTTTCTTTTTCGGCGTCGGTCATATTTCCAAGCTCATCGTCGGTGTAATCGTCCGCGCCGCTCCATTTACCTGTATTCGTGTCATAGAACATATACGCGTTTACGGAGTACGCGTCCGATATATCCGAAACCTTCTCCAGATCGTCATACTCCGTCTTTGTGTAATAGAGCAGGAGCTTGCCGCTATCCTCGTCATACGCCGCGTTCGGGAGAACGTCCGCCGCGTAATCCTCCTCGGTTGTTTTTGTTACCTGCGTAACCTCGCCCATCGTCAATGTCTGAGTATCGAAGAACGCTGTTTTAATGTTCATCGCCTTCAGCGCGTCCTCTACCGTCTCGCCATCAGCGAGAGCCCTATCCGCTGACGACCACGCGACGAATATCTCGCCGTTGCCCATATTATACAGCATCGGATAATCATCGGGCGTGCCGTCGTCGTCGACCAATACCGGCTCGCTCCATGCCGCTCCGTCGTAAACAGAGTAATATAACGCTCTCTTGTTCACGTCGCTTCTCTCTGTGTCGTCGTCAATGAATACCATTAACAGCTTATCGTCGTCAAACTCCTCTATCCGCACGTAAGGATTCGTGTTAACGCCGTCCATAAGAGTGTTTTCAACCGTACCCTTCGACGCGTCTATACTCATAAGACTTACATTTCCCTTATCGCCGAGCCAGCCGCTTCTGTGTTTCAGGTAATCCCTCGTTACAGGCTGATCGAGGATAAGATCGTCGTCCTCGGTATCCGCAAAGGCTTCCTTAACCGACATAAGCGCGGCTGTCGCGGCGGAGTCATAGTCAAAATCTATATGTTTGTCCGTACCCTTGGTATTGAACAGCTTCACGGTTGTGTCGGCGTAATTCTTAGCATAAACCTTAAATCCTAAAAGCTTAACAGCCAAATTAAGCTTAAACGTCATATCTCCGTAATCGTAGACGTCGGCTTCCGTAAACTGAAAATCCATATCAAAGGCGAAATGAGCGCTGCCCTCCACCTTGACAATTTGCCAGGAGACGCCAAGCTCTATGACTATTTCCGGATTTAGGAATATGTAGCCTTCACGCCTTATGCGGCTTCCGTTTTCATACTTCTTGAATATGCCGAAGTCCTCGGAGGTGAATTCGACCGCGCCTTCTGTTTCGTAGCTGTCGTCATAGTCAACGTACATATGGTATATGCCGATAACGTCTCCGTCGAGCTCCGCCGAAATTATAATGCTGAAGCCGAGAGGCAGAGAGATAGTGTTGCTTGCGTTAACGTCAAAGTCGGCCTTTACGTAGAATATAAGATCCTCAAAATAGTTCTTGTTGTCCGCTCTTGTCGAAATAGTCAGATTAAATCCGACTGCCGGCGTTATAGACCAGCTGAATTTGCCCTTAGTCGAATATTTGCTCGCCTCCGACGGCTCCTTCATATCCGTTGCTTCGCCGCTGTCGATTTTCTCTAAATCCTCCTTAATCTCCTCATTCTTGTCCTTGTCGTCCTTCTTGCCTGAATCCTTGCTTTTGCTAAACTCTTTCGACCATCCGTAGCTCATATACTGCCGTAGCCATGTATATTTATCCGCTTTGTTCTTATCTATATTGGAGGGCGTGTACTCGCTCGAAGAATAATTAAAGTCCGATATGCTTCCGAGGCTCATATCGCCGAGAGGATTTCCTATAAGATCAACTACAAAGTCCGACTCGTAAAAATTCTCAAGAGAGGAACTGCCTATAAGCGGGAATATGAATTTGTCAAGCGTCATCTCCGCCGCGAAGGCGTAACCCAAATCGATCGGGTTTGTCCATTCTCCGCCCTGATCCTCGAACTGAACGTACACTTTATAGCCTGTCGCCATATCTTCTTTGGGATTGAAAATAAGCTCCGCGGTAAACTCGTTTCCGTTCGTAACGCCTTTGGTAGCGTAGCCGCTCCGTCCCTCGCAGGCGTATTTCTCACTCCCGTTTTCGTCGTATATGAAAAATCTGGCGTTGCTCGCTCTCAATGCGCTGTCGCTCGACGCCGTCGCGGTCAGATGAAGCTTGTCGTCCGTGACGACTATACTTTTTCCGCTGACATACGAAGCTTTTTCATATGTCGCGGCGGTTTCTTTGGCTGTAAATTTCGATAACGCCGGTATAACCAAATCGGTATGGCGTTGAAGCTTTGATACCGTACTGTACGCCGCGCCGTCAACGGTAATCGTCGTGCTGACGTTGCCGTACGACGGAAAGCCCTTGCAATCAATCGAATACTCTCCGTTGCCGTCCGTCATTCCTACAAATCCGCCCACGTCAACATACGCTCCGCTTACCGGCTCCGTGCTTACGCCGCTTTTTCCCGCCGCAAGGTCGTAGAAGCTTGTGGTATCTCGAGTTACAACGCCCGTTTTGGTACCTGTTCCGATTCCCGTCATAGGCAGGAAATAATAATAAATGGATAGATTGTCTTGGTCAAGCACGCCCGAAAATTTATTTCCGTAAACCTCGTCGGGGATCGTCGCGCTCTTATTTTGCACCTGATTTGACTCATCCTTGTCAATGTATCCGTCATGGTCCGAATCGCCCGTCATATTCGCCCACATCGTATAATAGCCCTCGGGGGGAATCGCGGTGAACGACCAGTTCATTCCGGTATACGGCTTTGAAACGGAGTATAATCCGTCCTTATCTGTTCCCGTATTTACGTCATAAGGCTCCAATACCCATTTCTGACCGTCGTCGCCGGTGAAGTCTTGAAGCTCTACGTAATAGTTTCCCCCGCCTCCGGCGCATTTTTCATCGTTTCTTGCTCTTGATATAATCGCGTAGGTTCCGTCGTCAAGCTTTTTCAGATAAAAATCCTGCAAAACGGTGTAATCTCCGGGATTAAGGGAAAAGTGAGTCGAGTTCGTGTTCGCGGACACGCAAAGGTAGCGTCCGTCGCCGTTTACGAGATTATAATAGCCCTCGCCGTCGCTTTGGATTGTCCAAAGGTCCGATCCGTCCTCCGCGATACTGTCTTGAACGATTAGACCGGTCGGGTAGTGTATATTGTTTCTAAAATACAGATTGCTTTTCACATTTTTGAGTCTGTAAACTCCGCCGCTTATAATATCGCCGTTAATCGAGCCCGTTGGAACAACCGCGTTTCTCAGTCCGTTTTCACCCTGATAGTCCTGCGGAATTTTTTGTTCGGGGAAATACCGTAAATCAAAAGTCTGCTCGTCCGTCACAGGCTTTAACGACATATTTTCGTCGGCGACAATATCGGCTTTGGAATAATCGGTCGACGCGATTGTTTCTCCGTCCGCTGTTTCGCCGAACCTTTTGGTATCTGCTTGGTAATATGTAACGTTTGATACGTCGTCCGAATGGCGCCAATATACAATACCGTTCGCGGTCCTGTCCGCGCGCGGCTGGGACTGCACGCGAATTACGGAGTATTTCGGTACATTGATCTGATAATAATCAATCCCGTCGCGAGACGTATACTTCTTAACATTTCCGTCGTCCGCCGCCTCAAGCACGTTTATAATATACGAGCCGAGGTGATCCTTGTCGAATTTGCCCTTGGAGCTTGAATCATTGTCGTCTCTGTCCGTGTTTTCTATATTGACGACCACGGTCTCCTGCTTGAACACGGGGAAGATTTTAATTTCCGAGTCTTCATGCAATCCGCCTATAACGCCTTTATCCTTCAATGTCTTTATAAAATCGCTGTTCGGCGTAACTGTCACCTCGTCGTTTGAAGCCTCAACATAATACACGCCTTTCGTGGTGTATTTGCCGTCTGCGTACATTTTTTTCTCGTCTTTATCGGAGCTTGCGAAATACACGCCGGCAAGGTAAAACCCTTTTTTGACGTTTGCGGCGGTAATTGTAATTGTATCGCTGTTGTTCCCGTAAAATCCGGCGACCGTATCGTTCCCGTTCTTTACGTAAACCGTGCCGGGGTTATACACTCTGGTCGTTTCTCCGTCGAAAACGGTATCGTAAACATTCGGGACCTCATTCGTATCCGGGTTGCTTTGCGTAAAATCGTAAATCTTGCGGGTGAAGTTTTCCGCCGAGTTTTGCGGATTAAAGCTGTAATACGCGTAATTATATTTCATCCACTTAAGAAGCGCGTAAGGATTATTCTTGCCTCCGCCGTATGGCTTTGTTGAAAACTTCAGAAAAGCCGAGTCGCCGGTATTGCCAAGAGATAAGGAGTCTTCTCGCCAGTCATGATTTCCGTCAAATTTCAATTGATTTAAAGAACCGGCAAAGGTCTGATCCGAATCAGTTTCAAAATATGTATTATATTTTTGATTGTTTTTGTTGCTGTAGTTTGCTACTTTGGTGTTAACCGTAATGCTTTTTACTCCCGCCAAGTTCTGTTTATCATTGCTGACAAGCATTGAATATTTATTTTTATTATACTGGTATGCGTAAAGTTTATTGTATATTAACGCACTTTTTCCCGCGTTGCCGTCGCCGGTCACGTCTTTTTTCCAGCCGCCGGGAATATCAAGGAACTCGCCGCTGTCCGCGCTTCCGAGTTTAATATCGGACGACATAAGCGATACAGTATCGTCCGCTTCCTCCGCCTGAGGAGCTGCGGCGTCGCCCGCGTCCTCCGACTGAAGAGATACGGTTTCGTCCGCTTCGGACGGCGAAGCGTCCTCGTTCGCGTCGGGTCCGGATATGTTTATCTCGACGTAGTGGTTTCCTATTTCAACGTCGCCGCCGCCCTCAAGGCGAACTCCGAACGTAGCGGCGGAGCTGAAATCATACGCCGTCACTTTTATTTTCTTTTCGGTTTCGCCCGGCACAAACGCGACGGTTTCGTTTGAAAATTCATTGTACGCGCCGCTTTGGGCGGTCTGCTTTACGGTCGACACATAGATGGTCGAGAAATACTGCGTTCCGTCCGTGCGCTTTATCGTAACGACGCCCTCGGGCTGTTCGCTTGTGAGAACCGTTTCGTCGTCCGCAAGCTCGAAACGCGGCGTAACCGTCGGCTCGTCGTCCGTTACGGTAACGTACGTAGTCGCGTTTGGCGCAAGTTGCGCCTCCTCGACGTCTGTTCCCATAAGCGACGCCATAAAAATCTTATCGCCGTCCGGCTCGTCGTTGTCGTATAATTTTATGGTGATTGTCTTTTCGGTTTCGCCGTCGTCAAAGTGAACTATTCCGCCCGCGCCTTCGGCGGACTCGAAGTAATCCGCCATATTCTCCAGCGTTTCCTTTATGGCTGATTCCGTTTCTTCTTTGCTCGTATCGTCCGGCAGATTAAGATACGCCGCCTGAGCGTCGCGCAGCGGGGATCCCGCGCTTTGTTTTTTCTTTACCGCCGTTAATTCGGCGGTATCAGCTTCGGCTTCTTCCGAAATTTCCTCCGTTGCCGTCGGTTCCGTTTCGACCGCTTCCGAAATTTCCTCCGCGTCGGACTTTTGCGTTTCGTTTTGGATTACAATATCGCTGTTCTCCGCGTCGTATGTAAATTCGGACGCGTCCGGCTTTATGCCCTCAATCTTTTTAAGCGGCTCGCCGTCCTCGCCGAGAATTTCGTAATCTACTCCGTATTCCGAAAGAAAATCGGCGGCCTTGAACGCTACGTTTACGCCGCCCGCCGTTGAGCCGGCGCGAATAATCTTTATATTAAACACGCCGGCGTTTTCCCGCGTTTCGTAATCAGTCGCGTCAAAGTCAAAATACGAAGCGGCTATGCCGCTGTCGTCGTTTTCCTCCGCCAATACCGCGGGAACAAACGACGTAAGCATACTCGCCGCAAGCAGCGCGCTTAACATTCTTCTTAGTATTTTTCCCATTTAATTTCTCCTTTCCGGCGGTTTCAAACCGCCTATGTCTTTTTGCCCGTTCTTTCGTTTCATTCGTTATCCCTGCACAGCATTTCCTTAAGCTTACCAAGCGCTTTTTTGCGCGTCAGTTTTACGGTAATGTACGGCATATTCATCATTCCTCCGATCTTTTTTCAGCGTATAGCCGCTGTATTTTAATGCTTTTTCAAATTTTCTGCCTTTTCGCAAGCTCCGCGAAAAATCCGTTTTTGTTCAAAAGCTCCTCATACGTCCCGTCCTCGACGATTTTGCCCTTG
>CAYRSG010000054.1:0-1990 GCA_964426905.1 uncultured Clostridium sp.
CTGCATAAGCATATAGTTAAATTCAAGGAATGAAAGTCCCTTTTCAAGTCTTTGCTTGAAACATTCCGCCGTCAGCATCTTATTTACCGAGAAGCATGAGCCGACGTCGCGCAGGAACTCAACATAATTTAAATCAAGAAGCCAGTCGGCGTTGTTAACCATAAGCGCCTTGCCGTCGGAAAAATCAATTACTCGCGAGAGCTGTTCCTTAAAGCGCTCGCAGTTGTGGTCTATGGTTTCCTTCGTCATCATCCGGCGCATATCCGTTCTGCCCGACGGGTCGCCTATATGCCCCGTTCCGCCGCCTACAAGCGCTATAGGTCTGTGACCGTAATTCTGCATGTGGCGCATAACCACCATCTGCAAAAAGTGTCCTACATGAAGGCTGTCCGCCGTCGGGTCGAAGCCGATATAGAACGTAACTTTTTCCTTTCCCAATAATTCCCGTATTTCTTCTTCATGCGTTGTCTGAGCAATAAGTCCGCGTTCCAGCAAGACGTCATATACATTGTTCTGCATATTTTAAATTCCTCCTTCTGTAGTGTATTGCCTCGGGTACGGCAACCTTTGTCATTATACACCATACGGAATTATTTTGCAAGAAATTTTTGTATTATTTAGGATTTATATAATTATCAAGCCGCCGCAAACTCCCTTCCATGCAGTCAAACGGTATATACTTTACGCTTTTCCTCAAAACGCGCTCATACCTGACCTTTTTGAGCGGTCACGGTATCCGAGCCGTAGAAAATAGTGCGGAAAAAGTCCTTGATTATAAGTCCTATTCCCTTTTTCTCCACAGCGGACGCGGTATTCAGGTCTATCTCGGCGAGCGTTTCGCCGTCGCGGCTTATCCGCATTGTACCTATTTTCTGTCCCGCTTCAAGCGGCGCTGTTATCTCCTCGTCAAAGATAATGTCCTTCTTTACATTATCCTCGCCGCCTTTTTTGACAAGCGTTTGATATGTTCCGCCCGCGATCGCCTTTACTTCCGTTTCAACGCCTTTTTCCACAGATACGGTCTCAACCTCGTCGCCCGCGGTAACCTGGGTGTTGACGTCATAATTGGCGAAGCCGTAATCAAGAAGCGACTTAGCCGAAGCAAAACGTTCTTTAGACGTCGGCGCGCCGAGAACAACCGCTATAAGCTGCATGTCGTTCCTCTTCGCCGACGCGCTCAGACAGCACAGCGCCTTTGACGTAGAGCCTGTTTTCAGTCCGTTCGCGCCGTCGTAAAATCGTATGAGCTTATTTGTATTGGCAAGCTGAAACTTACCGCCGCGAAGCGTATCCATCCATATTGAGGTATAATCGAAAATCTTCTTGTGGCTTATAAGCTCGCGCGACATTATCGCCACGTCGCGCGCGCTTGAATAATGGTCGTCCGCGTCAAGACCGTTTGTATTGACAAAATGCGTGTTCTCCATACCAAGCTCTTTCGCTCTCGCATTCATCTTGTCCACAAACGCGCTCTCGCTTCCCGCTAGATGCTCCGCCATGGCGACGCAGCCGTCGTTCGCGCTCGCCACCGCTATTCCCTTCATCATATCGTTAACGGTAAGACGCTCGCCGGTTTCAAGAAACATTGTGCTTCCGCCGTAACTCATAGCATTCTCGCTTACCGTCACCATGTCGTCGAGAGTTATCTTTCCGCTGTCAACCGCCTCCATAATAAGAAGCATCGTCATTATCTTGGTAACGCTCGCGATAGGCGCGCGCTCGTCCGGATTGCTCTCATAAAGAATCTTTCCCGTACTCTCCTCCATAAGAACAGCGGATTTTGCGTTTATGCCCAAATCATCTTCTCCCTCCGCAAAAACAGCGGCGCTCTGAAAAGCAAAACACGCGCAAATTAAAAAGCATATTATTTTTTTCATACTCAATTCCTCCGTAAAGTTTTGTATGAATTTATAATATGCTTTTTATGGTTTTCTATTCATTTGCAGCCAATTTTATTAAATGATTCCGATTGCGAGACGGGGAATTTCAG
>CAYRSG010000054.1:2251-9329 GCA_964426905.1 uncultured Clostridium sp.
TGACCGTGATAAATTTTCTCGGATTGCCGTTAGGGCAAACAATTGCCGTACTTTGCGTACTGCTTTGTTTGCCCTGATAGTGAGACGGGGAATTTCAGCCGGTCTGACCGTGATAAATTTTCTCGGATTGCCGTTAGGGCAAACAATTGCCGTACTTTGTGTACTGCTTTGTTTGCCCTGATAGTGAGACGGGGAAATTTAGCCGGTCAGAATTATGCTCTCGGGTGAGCTTTTGCATATACCTCTCTCAGCTTGCTGTTCATCATTTTTGAATATACCTGAGTAGAGGAAATATCGGCATGTCCCATCATTTCCTGAATCGAACGAAGGTCGGCTCCGTTTTCGAGAAGATGCGCCGCAAAAGAATGTCTGAGCGTATGCGGAGTTATTTCCGTATTTATTCCCGCCTCGCGCTGATAATGCTTTATCAGCTTCCAGAAACCCTGTCTGGAAAGTCTTGACCCGTTGCAGTTCACAAACAGCGCGTTTTCGTTTTCATCTTTTATCATACAGCCTCTGACATTCTTTATGTAATCCTCAAGAGCCTCCTTCGCCTTACCGCCCATAGGAATAATGCGTTCTTTCTTTCCGCCTCTGCATCGAATAAAGCTCATAGGTATATTTACGTCGTTAAGCTCAAGGTTTATCAGCTCGCTCACGCGTATGCCCGTCGCGTAGAGAAGCTCCAGCATCGCCTTGTCGCGCACACCCTTATTATCCGTGGTATCGGGCTGTCCGAGTAGCATCTCAACCTCCGCTCCGGCGAGTATCTGCGGGGGCTTCTTCTCTACATGCGGCGCTTCGAGATTAAGCGTCGGATTTGACGACGCCGCGCCGCTCCGGATCATAAAAAGATAAAACGAACGCAGAGACGCAAGCGTTCTCGACACGGTTGAATTCGCCTTTCCCATTTTCTGCAATGATAAAAGATATGTCAGCACCGTCGACTTCGTCGCCGATAAAACATCTCCCGCGCCGCTGTTTTCAAGATATGTAATGTACTGCGTTACGTCTCTCCTGTACGACTCCACCGTGTTAAGCGATTTATGGCGTACATTCGTCATAAAACTCGTATATTCCTCTACATACGCATTCATTTAGTATATTCCCCCTGCTTTACCGCTTGTTTACATATATTTCAAAAATATTTCATTAGTATTTCAATAATGTTATTATACCACATTTTTTTTATTTGTAAATACTTAATTTTTTATTATGTTAACCGAATTTGCAGAAAATATACCAATATTTTACATTTCAGACGATTTTTGGAGAGAGCCAATTCATAAATGTAGTAGTCAAATATCCTTCCGCAAGCGATGCGACACAAAATATAGAAATCATCGCCGCCAGTAAAAAAATATAAGAAAAAATTAAATTTTTTTGTTTTTTCTCTTTTATCAAAGAAATTTTCACGCTGACAGTCGAAAAAAGCAGCAGCGCCGGCAGCGTTATTATAACTGTCGGCGTCGTCGAAAGCATTACGAGCATACCCCGAAGTCCGTAAAATTTAAAAAAGGACGCCGCCGTAAATCCCATTATAAAGCCTTTTCTTACAAGAACAGCGCCCGTTATGACAAATCCAAGCCGAAAAAATCCCATTGCAAAAATAATTCCAAGGCTGATAACGCCTTCAATAAGCGAATTTTTAAATACCTCCATGCTGTTTTTGTTTTCCGCTATCATCGCGAAAAAATTTTCTATGTACGCCTTTATCCCCTCTCCCGAGGAAGCGCTGCTTTTTACAAGATACACGCTCCCCGCTATAACGCCCGCCGCAAGCAAAAGCAGCGCGAGCGAATACGTTCCGTAATTTCTCCTGTCTGTACCGATCGCCTTATCAATTCTCATCTTCGTCCCTCCTCTTTCCATACTATTCAAAAAACAGCGTTTTATGAATAATTATCGGGCGCGGCGTATTTACGCATGAGCGTAAATTTGATATAAATTTCAGATAGAGATTAAAAGGGAGAGTTATATAATGAAAATTTCAAAAAAGCGCTTATCAACGTTGTTTTTGAATCTTTCCAAAGTAAAAACCAAAAGCTCCTCATTCTTCGAAACATAAGGTTTTAGGCTGTCTTCAAAGCGGACGTCGCCAAAAAATGATTTTGGTTGAGTCTCGGCGCTCTCAAGCTCCCATAAACAAGACGGACAAAACCTCAATGGTTTTGTCCGCAGTCTGTAAATCGCGGTATATCGATTTAATTGCAGTTTGTTTTCATACGCCGGTTTCTTTTTTCTTTACTGAACCGCGTACAGCGTATGACCGTCCTTATCGTAGACCTTGTCGAATTTGTTAAGAGCCTCCGTATTCACGGAATATTCGCTCTTTTCCCAGCTTGTAACGCTTATATAGGAAATACCGTGACTTTGGGCGAAGCTCTTTATTTCATCATAGCTGCCGGAGTACGCTTCTTTAAGCTCGTTATCGCGCTTCTGCCACTCGTTGCCGAAACCGTGGAAGTAAACGTAAAGCGACGAGCCGACGTAAATCGTTCTTCCGGCGAGCGAAACAACCGGATTAATATGATGAGAGCCCGTTAAAAATACGGCGTGAGGGTCTGTGTTATCCTTTATGAATTCGGCGTACGCAATATCCTCGTCGGAGAAGGTCTTATATTCGCCGCCGGACTTCCATTCGCGTATAATTGTCAGAAATCCCGAAAGCGTCGACGTGATTATAACGAGCGCGGCTATATACTGACGCGCTTTAATTCCCTTCAATTTATCATATACATTCACAAAAAATTCCGTTGTAAGAATAATCGATATCATGTACGTTATAAAGAACAGTTTGTTGTTGTCATACTCATTGGGCTGGAATTTTATAAACTCCGCGAGCGCGAATATGAGCGCGCCTCCCGCAAGAAGCATTTTATTGCGCTTCGATGTGTTTAAAAACGCGGGGAAAATAAACAGGAATACGAGTCCCCAGTTTTTGATGTAGAACCACAGATACGGGTCGTCGTGGTTTACCCAGTTGAACTGATAGTTTAAGAACGACTCGTTGCCGCCTGTCTGCGAAAACGTCCACAGAATGAGCTGCGGCAGCGCCATTACAAGCGCGATTCCGCCGTATAGCGCCCAGTTTATTATACATTCCTTCTTATTATTTTTCGCGGTTGCAAGCGCGCATACGAGCAGTACCGCGCTGATTATTCCCAGAGCGAGAAAGCTGTGCGTATGAATCATCGGCATACATCCCGCCGTAACGCCTAAAATTATAAACAGCTTGCGGCTGTTTGTCTTAAACGCGTCCATAAGCAGCCAAAGCGCGAACAGTATGACGCACCAGCCCGCCATTGTCGTGCGCTGGGGAACAATCATGTCGCAGATTGAGTTCGCCCAGCGGATATTCATTTCGTTAAGGTTCGTCGGCGTTTGATAAAACTCCGTAAATATCTTTGTAAACGCGGACGAATCTGCCTTCGCGCCTTCAAAAAAGTACGCGAAGCCGAACGCGCCGCAGAAGAAAAAGAATACTGTTGAAAGAACGGCAATCGATTTTCTTTCGGTAAGGCTGTATGAAAAAATGTAAAATCCCATTACAAGCATCGCCGCGAACGCAAAGCTCGGTATAAGCACAGACCACCGCAGCGAGGTTCCGAACAGATACAGACTCGACGAGAGCATATCTATAAAGAACGGATAGTTCAGCCGCGTACCCTGAAGGAACGGGTATTCGGGAGGAAAGGTACGCTGTTCCGCTATGCTTGTAACAAAGCCGAGATGCATCTGCAAATCGCCGTAGGTACTCTGACCGGAATACACGCCGCCTTCGCCGGGCATAAGTATGTGATTATACATCAAAATACATATTAAAAGCGTAATCGGAAGCACAAGAGCGAGCAGTACCTGAAAATCCATAGATGTGTTCTTTACATCTGTGTTCAGAGCTATTTTTCTTTTACCGCCGGCATTGCTTATTATACACATGTCCTTATGTTTAAGCGACACAATGACATACGGTACCGCCGCCGCGATGATAAGCAGTATATGGCTCAGTATTCCGAACTTAAATATAAGCGCGAACGGAACAATGCCCGCCATAAGAATCAAATTGCCGAAAACAGTGCCTATCCATATTTTTGTCGTAAGCTCCTTGTCCTTGAACAGCAAATCCGCGTAGAGAAAGCCCATAACAAGGAAATAAATATAAACAATTATACCAATCATTTTTTTGCTCCTTTAGTGAAAACGGACGCTTCCGGAAAATACGTAATCAGAGTAATTTATCTGATATCCGAAAGTGAAATTATATCAACCGTATCGGGCGTGTAATCGTTTTCCATGACGTCGACGAGCGCCTTAACGGTGTCGAGACTTGTCATTATGGAAACGTCGCACTCAATCGCGGTACGTCTTATCTTAAAGCCGTCTGAATGAACGTCGTTGCCCTTTTTCGGAATGTCGATTATAAGGTCGATCATGCCGCTTCTGATAACGTCGAGAACATTGGGAACTCCCTCAGAAATCTTTTTCGCGGTCTGTACGGGAATATCGTTTTCCTCCAGAAGCTTAGCCGTGCCCGACGTGGCGATAAATTTGCAGCCGAGAGCGTGGAACTGCTTCGCGATAGGCAGGAAGTTTTCCTTATCAAGGTCGCGAACCGTAACAAGGATAGTCGAGCCCGCCTTAGGAATAGTCGTTCCCGCGGCGGTGAAGCCCTTGTACATGGCCTCGTGGAAGTTGCGGCCTACGCCGAGAACCTCTCCTGTGGAACGCATTTCGGGACCGAGGCTTACCTCTACCTGCGGCAGCTTTTCGGTTGAGAATACCGGAACCTTTATGGCAACGGTATTCGTTTGGGGCGCGATACCTGTCGAATAACCCATTTCCCTGAGCGTTTTGCCGAGCATAATATTTGTCGCGATATCAATTACAGGCACGTTGGTAACCTTGGTAATGTAAGGCACTGTACGGCTTGAACGCGGATTGACCTCGATGATATACAGCTCGTCCTTGAATTCGATAAACTGAATGTTTATCATGCCTATAACTTTAAGCTCCAAAGCTATTCTGTAAGTAACGTCGACAATTTTGTCGATTATGTGAGCCGGAACATTCTGCGGCGGGTAAATAGAAATGGAATCGCCGCTGTGAACGCCGGCGCGTTCGAGATGCTCCATTATACCGGGGATAAGCACGTCTTTTCCATCGCATATAGCGTCAACCTCCAGCTCGCGTCCGCCCAGATATCTGTCGATAAGCACCGGGTTTTTCTTATCCTTCAGGAAAGCGTCTGTAAGATAGCGAACCAAATCGATTTCATTTCTTGTAATTTCCATACCCTGACCGCCCAGAACGTAGGACGGGCGCACAAGAAGCGGATATTCGAGCTTGTCAGCCTCCTCAATGCCTTCCTTAACGCTCCATACAGCCTTGCCCTTAGGACGCTTAATATCAAGCTTTTCAAGCATCTCGTCAAATTTTTCTCTGTCTTCAGCCTCGTCGATATATTTCGGCTGAGTACCGAGTACGGGAACATGCATTTCGTCAAGGAAGTTGGCGAGCTTTATCGCCGTCTGACCGCCGAACTGCAATATAACTCCGTCCGGTTTTTCAAGAAGTATAATATTGTAAACATCCTCCTCGGTGAGCGGCTCAAAATAGAGCTTGTCCGATGTATCGAAGTCGGTGGAAACGGTTTCCGGGTTGTTGTTTATTATAATCGTCTCGACGCCCGCTTTTTCGAGAGACAGAACCGAGTGAACGGAGCAGTAGTCGAACTCTATTCCCTGACCTATTCTGATAGGACCGGAGCCTATAACTATAACCTTCTTTTTATCTGAAGGGAAGGACTCCGTTGTATCGTCGTATGTCGAGTAGTAGTACGGCGAAACAGCCTCAAATTCTCCCGCGCAGGTATCAACCATTTTGTAAACGGGTACAATGCCGAGATTTTTACGGAGACTGAATACCTCGTCCGCATCGCAGCCGATAAGCTCCGAAATTCCCTTGTCGGAGAAGCCCATCTTTTTGTATTTTTTCAGAATATCGTAATTCAAATCCTGAAGCTTGTATTTTTTCAGCTCCTCCTCGGCGTCGACAATGTTCTTTATCTTCTGCAGGAAGAACGGGTCCATGCCCGTGATTTCAGCGAGCTTTTCCATATTGTAATTTCTGCGGATAAGCTCGGCGAGATCGAACAGTCTTTCGTCGTCGGGAATGATAACGCGCTGTTTAAGCTCCATTGTCGTGCGTTTTTTGGACGACGCTCTTTCAAGCGTGTACTGCTTAATTTCAAGAGAACGGACGCCTTTTAAAAGCGACGCTTCAAGAGTGTTTCCTATAGCCATAATTTCACCCGTAGCCATCATCTTTGTGCCGAGATTTCTCTTCGCGCCGAAGAATTTATCAAACGGCCACTTAGGAATTTTCGTTACGATATAGTCAATCGCAGGCTCAAAGCACGCGAAGGTCTGACCCGTAACGGCGTTTTTAATTTCATCGAGATTATAACCCAGAGCGATCTTAGCCGCAATTTTGGCGATAGGATAGCCTGTAGCCTTTGAAGCGAGCGCGGATGAACGGCTCACACGCGGATTAATCTCGATAACGGCGTAGTTAAAGCTGTCGGGGTCGAGCGCAAACTGCACGTTACAGCCGCCCTTGATTTCAATTGAGTTGATTATATCAATAGCCGCCTTGCGGAGCATCTGATATTCCTTGTCCGCGAGCGTAAGCGCAGGAGCGACGACGATTGAGTCGCCGGTGTGAACGCCGACAGGGTCGATGTTTTCCATTGAGCAGACAGTTATACAATTGCCCGCGCCGTCGCGCATGACCTCAAACTCGATTTCTTTCCAGCCTTTTATTGATTTCTCAAGCAATACCTGCCCCACGCGCGACAAATGAAGTCCCTGAGAAAGAATTGTCTCAAGCTCCTCGGGCGTTTCCGCGATACCGCCTCCGGTGCCGCCCAATGTATACGCCGGACGCACGATAACAGGGTAGCCTATCTGCTTCGCAAACGCGAGACCCGACTCAACGTCGGTAACTATTTCCGACGGAGCGATAGGCTGGTTCGTGCGTTCCATAAGACGCTTGAAGCTATCGCGGTCCTCGCCTTCCT
>CAYRSG010000055.1:0-9137 GCA_964426905.1 uncultured Clostridium sp.
GGCTGGTTCGTGCGTTCCATAAGACGCTTGAAGCTATCGCGGTCCTCGCCTTCCTTAATGGAGGGGATCGAGGTTCCGATAACCTTCATATTGTATTTGTCAAACACGCCCTTGTCGTAAAGCTCGCAGGCGAGGTTCAGTCCCGTCTGACCGCCCATACCGGCGATTATCGAGTCGGGACGTTCTTTCTGTATGATTTTTTCGACGTATTCCGCAGTAAGAGGCTCGATATATGTGTGAGTCGCCATGCCGCGGTCAGTCATTATGGTCGCCGGGTTTGAGTTTACGAGAACAACGTCGATACCCTCGTCCTTTATCGCCTGACACGCTTGCGTGCCGGAGTAGTCAAACTCAGCCGCCTGTCCTATAACGATAGGACCCGAGCCTATTACAAGAACCTTTTTTATACTTTTGTCTAAAGGCATTTTATCTTACCTCCTTTAAAAATCTGTCGAACAGCCAGCCTGTGTCGAGCGGACCGGGCGAAGCCTCGGGGTGGAACTGAACGCTCTGAATCGGGAGCGACGCGTGCCGTATACCCTCGCATGTGCCGTCGTTTACGTTCACAAACGTTTCCTCAACGCCTTCCGGCAGGTCGGAAACGATATAATTGTGATTCTGGCTTGTTATGAAAACATTTCCTGTTTTTAGATCTTTGACCGGATGGTTGCCGCCGTGATGACCGAATTTTAATTTCTTTGTCGTACAGCCGAGAGCGAGACCTATAATCTGGTGTCCCATGCAGATTCCGCATATCGGGAATTTGCCTATGAGCCGCTTTACCGTATCGACTACGCCCGGAGCGTCAAGCGGGTCGCCGGGACCGTTTGAAAGGAATACAAGGTCGGGCTTTGATTCCTCGATTATTGCCGCGGAAATATTCGCGGGGAATACCATGACCGCGCAGTCTCTTTTGACAAGGTCGCGCACAATACCCTGCTTTGCGCCCATGTCTATGAAAGCAACGCGCGTTTTTCCGGTCTCGTTTTCCGTATATATATGCTCCGAGGTAGTGTCCATTATTACGTGCGAATTGTCCATAGAGTCCATAAGGATTTTAACGTCCTCGTCGCTCGGCTCGCCTTGCATAATAACGCCCTTCATAGTACCCGTCTCGCGAATTATTTTCGTTAAAGCTCTTGTATCAACGCCCTCAAGACCTACGACGCCCTGCTCTTTTAAAAAGTCGTCGAGATTCATTTCGTTTCTGAAATTAGAGGGAAAATCGCATTTTTCTCTCACAACCAACGCTTTAAGATTTGCGTGTTCCGCCTCCATATCCTCAAGATTTACGCCGTAGTTGCCTATGAGCGGAAAAGTCATCGTTACAATCTGCCCCGCGAACGACGGGTCGGTAAGCGTTTCCTGATAGCCTGTCATACCGGTTGTGAAAACAACTTCGCCGACAATATTCTTCCGCGCTCCGAAAAGCGCGCCCGAAAACCGGACGCCGTTTTCCAAAATAAGCTGTGCTTTCATATTAATCTTAATCTCCTTCCGTACAGTTTATGATTGTGTGATTCCAAAAAAAAAGACAATGAGTAAATTACATTGTCAGTTGCTTTTAAAAAATGAAAATAGAAATAAAGGGGAAACAGAAAACACTTTTCCGGCATGTATTAAGATATGACTGCCTGAGCTGTACATACTGTTCTCTCTCCTTTAACTCGTTTATAGTATTGTAACACCAATGAAAACTTTTGTCAATATATTGCGTCGTATTTTACGAAAGTAATATAAGCAAAGACCGGCGCAAAACAATTCCTCTCAAAAATATTGTAAAAAAATCTCTTGAAAAATGGCTTTTCAGTCATATGATCAAGAGATTTTGCTGTTTTTAAGGCTGTTTTCACGTTACGCTGTTTTAAAATCATTCCTCCGCAACCCGGGGAACTTAATTTAAATCGGAGCGCCGCTCCATTAAGCTCGCTTGGAGCGGAATTCGCCGCCTTGGCAAAGAACGCTTTAGCAAGAGTCGAAAACGTTCGCGCTTAGTTATATTAACGAGTTACGCCGCGGGAGCCTCTGTCGCCGTCTCGGCGGACTCGCTTTCGTCAGCGGGAGCCTCGGTTGCTTCGTCATCCTCCGGAACCTCCGTAGCCTTAGCCTCTTCCTTCTCGCGTTCGATTCTTTCGTCTCTCTGCTTCTTCTCGACTGTCTGTCTTACGTCTCCCCAGAGAGTATCAACGGTAACATCGTCTCCTAAGCCGTAATATTCCTTGAATTCGTCAAGATATTCCTCGCCGACATACGCGCCGAGAGTAGCCTTGTTGATTGCTTCGCCCCATGTAGTATCGTCGGTAACGTCGTCTCCGAGCTGAAGGAGTTCCTTAAAGTCCTCTGTCGACATACCGTATGTCTTCGCCATGTATGAAAACGGGATATTGTTATACGCCGCGCTTTCCGTTGTATTCTTCGGCATATCCTCGGGCAGTCCGTACATCTCAAGGAACTCGTCGTACTCCATTTCCATTGCTTCCGCGACCTCTCCCGCAGTACGTCCGCTTGTATCAATATAACCCATTCTGTTATACTTGTTAAACAGCGACGGACCATATACGACAAGTCCTACAACGATAAGAGCTACTATGATCGCCGCCGCCGCTATTACGGCTATAAGCGCGCCCTTGCTTGTCGTCTTGGCGTTTCCTTCGCCCTCGGCGCTTTCAGCGCTTTCCGTCTCTGTCTGTTCGGCTCCGGCAATCGCATCAGAGTTATTAACGTCCGACCCGGTTTCAGTCTGAACGGCTTCGACAACCGTATCGGTTCCCTCTTCGCCTTCCGTCGATACGGCGTCGTCCGTACCGTCGGTATTGTCGCCGAGAGCGCTTTCAGCGGACTGCGCGGCAATAAACTCGCCCTGAGCTTCTTCCGCGGCTTTCTCCGCCGCTTCGGCTGCTTCCGCCTCTGTTGTGGCGGTATCCGCCGCTGTTTCCTCCGCGGGAGCTGTCACTTCTTCATTTTCTTCATTAAAATTCTTTTCGTCACTCACTGTAATAATCTCCTTACTTAAAAATTATTCTTGTCCGTCTGTCTCCTCCGCGGGAGCTTCCTCCGCAGCGGGAGCCTCTTCAGCGGAAGTCTCCTCTGCGGGCGATTCCGCGCCGGCGTTTTCTTCGCCGCCGGATTCAGCCGCCGAAAGCTCATTCTGCTTCTCTTCAAGCATCTTCTCAAAATCGCCGTACGGCGTATCCATTGCAAGCTCGTCGCCGAAGCCCATCTGCTCCTTGATCTGATTAAAAGTATCCTCTCCAAGCGCCGATACTACCGGAACCTGCGGAAGGAAGTCCTTCCAAAGCGTATCCTTTGTAACCTTGTCCTGAAGTCCGGTACCGTTAATCATCTCGTCGGCGTCCTGACCGTTAAACTTTGCGTAATTCTCTATTGTCATATTGTCAAGCATTTCACTCTCTGTCGTATCATTCTTTATTGTATCTCCAAGCGAAAGTCCGTACTGAGCAAGATAATCCTCAACGGTCATATCCGCCTGTTTTGCGAGATACTCGACCGTAGCCTCCGCTTCACCGCCGGCGATAGCTTTGTCCTTGATACCTTCCGATATCTTGCCGTATGTCGCGTACGCGCCTACCGCTACAAACGCCGCGATAACCACTACTATAACGGCATTGATCATCTTATCCGACTTTGACGCCTTATTTTTACCGTTTCCATTCATAATACTTCCATACTCTCCTTTCATTTGTTATTTAAACGCAAAACGCTTATTCCCGCATTTTACATCATCTTTTACAATATACCACTTAACGGAGAAAAAATCAATATCTTTTTTATGAATTTTTTGTTACGCGCGTATTTTTGTATTATTTCCCGTACTTGACTTATAATATTTTATGACATATAATATGTATATTCTACAAAAAGCGGGGTGAAACGATGAAAAAAACGCAAAAAAATCCAAAATACGAGTTTGCGGACAATTGCTTCGACGTTTTAAGACTGTACAGCGCGTTCTATGTAATGACGCTCCACATCATGCGCCATATAAGGCAAGTCGAGGCGTCGAGTTCGTTTGTTTGGTGGAACGGCGTGGTTGTGCTGTTCTGCATAAGCGGATTTCTTGTTCCCGCTTCAATGGAAAGAAGCAAGAACGTATGGGAATTTATTAAAAAACGAATACTTAGGATTATACCGTCGCTCTGGATATGTATAATAATCGGAACGCTTGTCGCCGCGCTGTTTGGCGGATTTGTTTTCGATAAGACCTTCGCGGTGTGGTTCGCGGGTCAGCTCGCGTTTATACGGGATTTCCCTCAGCCGGAATTCATCGCCGGCTTCGGCGTGGGTAATTTTAACGGAAGTCTGTGGACGATTATCTTTACCGTTCAGTTCTATATTATAACGGCGGCGGTGTATAAATTCCTTCACAATAAAAAAATCGGCGTATGGATTGCCGTACTTTCGGCGTCGATGGTTATCAATCTTATCGTCCCGTATTTACAGGAAATACTGCCCGAAACAGGCAGAATAATTATATCTCACACCTGTCTGCCGTATTTGCACATATATTTCGGAGGCTGGTTCATGTACCGCTACCGCGATAAAATAGCGCCCGTGCTTACGCATACAAAGCTCCTGTGCGTCGTTCTGTTTCTTCTGCGCGCGCTTTACTGCGAAAAATACGGCGTGCGCGTCGGCGAATATCAGGATATTGTGCTCGTAACGCTTCTGTGCATGATGACGGTCGGCTTCGGCTACAGCTTCGGCAGAATACGCTTTAAATTTGATTTGTCATACGGACTGTATCTGTATCATATGGTGGTTGTCGATGTTTTTGTACAGCTCGGTCTTGTGCGGGAAACAAAATATATTATCGCCGTGTACGCGGCGGCTTTGGTGTGTTCGCTCGCGTCTCATTTTCTCGTGGATAACGCAATCGCAAAGCTGTTTAATAAAAAGAAAAAGCAGATACGGCATGTATGTTCTCCCCCGGATCCCCCTGATCCCCCGACTCCTCCGTCCCCGCCTCCGTCGCGCGCTGTCACGCCGCGCTACGACGACGAATCCGACTTTTAAACCGGCGTATAAATTAAAATGAAACATGAGATTTAAGGAGATTTAAGGAGAATACGCGTGAAAACAAGAGATTATAATTTAATTTATTAAAAATTTTAAAAAATGTGTTGACAATGGGACAAAAAGGTAGTAAAATAGCCGATGTCGGTTAAAGCGATACTCTTTAACATGTTTTAGATTAAATACAGGAGGAAAACTACTATGAATTCAAGCTATTTGCAAAAGCCGCGGGAAGTAGAGAGAAAGTGGTATGTTGTCGACGCCGAGAATAAACCCCTCGGTCGTGTGGCGGCAACGGTTGCAAGCATTTTAAGAGGCAAGCACCTGCCTACATTCACGCCGAATGTAGACTGCGGCGATCATGTAATCGTTATAAACGCGGACAAAATCATTCTTACAGGTAATAAACTGAACCAGAAGATTCGTTATTATCACACAGGCTGGGTTGGAGGAATCAAGGAGATTCACTATAACAAGCTAATGGCGGAAAATCCGGAAAAGGCTGTTATGTACGCCGTAAACGGTATGCTTCCGAATAACTCAATCGGAAGAAAAGCTCTTACAAGACTTCGCGTTTATAAGGGCGCTGAACACGAGCATCAGGCTCAGAATCCAATCGCATGGACAGGCGAAATAAAGTAAGGAGGATAATATAATGGCTAAAGAACAGTATTATGGCACAGGCAGAAGAAAATCTTCTGTCGCAAGAGTATATTTGGTTCCGGGTAGCGGAAATATCACAATAAACGGCAGAACAATCGACGATTACTTCGGTCTTGAAACACTGAAGCTTATCGTCCGTCAGCCTCTCGCTCTTACAAAGACAACGGATAAGTTTGACGTTATCGCAAAGGTTGAGGGCGGCGGCTTTACCGGTCAGGCGGGCGCTATCCGTCACGGTATCGCAAGAGCTCTTCTTGAGGTTGACTCAGAAGCATACAGAGCTGATTTGAAGGCTGCCGGCTTCCTTACAAGAGATTCCAGAATGAAGGAAAGAAAGAAGTACGGTCTCAAAGCCGCTCGTAGGGCGCCGCAGTTTAGTAAGAGATAAAATTATTGTTGAAACACTCAAAAATCCCGCAACCACACGGTTCGCGGGATTTTTTATTGCCTGAAAATCTTTGATGGGTTTGAACAAATTTGACAGAATTAAATCGGGTTTGTTATCTTAGAGCCGATATTTTGAAAATTAAATACGGATTTAATTAAATATCCATCTATCAATAAGACCGTCCAAACGGAAATGAGACGGATTGACGGCAGATAAAATCGGAAATGGAGGTGATAAAAATGCAAAAAAGAATGTCGTTGACGAGAACGCGGTTGCGGAAATGAAGCTCACGGAGCCGCGCCCGTTTAAAAATCACCCGTTCAAGGTTTTGGACGACGAGCTTATGCGGCAATGGCGGGCAGTAATTTGCAACGGGAAAATATACCTGCCGAGCGGGAGAGCGCTTGCGAGAGCCGCCGAAGTATGGACGAGTATAGCTTCAACGAAAACGTACAGAGCGAGCTTGAGAATCAGCGTTTCCATATCAGGGGCGACTGCGGCGACGCGCGCCGCAAAAGGCTATACCGGAACATATCTGTGTTTATTTCAATTACAGCTATATCACCGGCTTAACCGCGTTAGCGGCGCACGACTACCGCGAGAAAGCGACCGCGCCAAAACAGACGCTCCCAAACGCGCTGATATGAGCGCGTTTTTTGGTTTAATTGAATTTACGCTTTTTTTGCTTTTTCCTTGAATTTTAAATAATCTATATAGTTTTGCAGCTCATTTATGCTTTGCTGCGACAATTCGCAGACGTCATTCATAATGGCGCTTACCTGCTTATAGTTTTTTATATCTGTCAACCCCATAAGATAGTCCATACTCACGTCGAAATGCTCCGCAATTTTCAGAAGCAGCTTTTCGTCTCTCGGGAAATGCAAACCGCTTTCATAAAAGCTTACCATACTGCTTGAAACATTCAGCAAATTCGCGATATCCTTCTGTTTCTCGTCACAGTCCTCTCGTAACGCTTTAAGCCGTTGTGCAAATGCCATTGAACTCACCTCTTTAATCCTTATATTATAATGATACAATATATTTAATATTTTATTCATTAAAATTTAGAAATATTAAAAAAAATCATTGACAAATTAGATATACTAAAGTATAATTATGAATATATTAGATATGCTGGATTTGGGGGGAAATTAGATGAAAAAGACGCTTGCCGGTTTTAAAGCGGAGGATTTGCTTATTCCGGCGGGTATTATTTGGCTGATATATCATATCGTTTCCACTCCCTACAGTCCATGCCACGACGCGCTTGATTTGCATACCATTCTCGGATATATGCTTCGCGGCGAACGGATAGAGATTTTAAATCAGGCGTACATAAATTTCTGGGTGAACAACAAGCTTACTCTGTACTGTTATTTTCCGCTGGTCAGGCTGTTTAATAATGTAACCGCCGGCGTACGGGCGTCAAACATACTGTTCTTGTCGGGAATGGTATTTTTTTCCGCTCTTTCGCTCGATAAAATATCCGAAAATCACCGCTTCTCATTTAACTTTTTCATAGCGGCGCTGTTAGCTCCTTTCCTACTCCTTACGGGACCGTATATTTACCTTCCGTCGCTGTTCATCGCGTCGGCGGCGCTGTACTGCCTTGTATCGCGCGCCAAGGCGGGATTGGCGCTATTCGTATTTTTTTCGGCGATACTGTTTGTCCTTCGCCCGACCTGCGCCGGTTTTATTCTTGCTTTCTTGGCGTTTACCGCGCTTTTTAATTTTAAACGCAAAAAATATTTTTTGACGCGGATTCTTCTGATAGTCTGTATTTTTACCTGCGGGCTTTTCGCGAAAACCGCGCTCGGTTTTTTAATGTACAAAACGGGAGCGCATATTTATTCCGATATGCAGAATTCGGCAATGCTTTGGACGATAGAACTGGGTACGCGCCCGAACGGTAAGGACACCGGCTCATGCACGTACAACCCGTACGCGGTACCGGAAAATTGCGACAGCGTACAGCGCGATTTCAACGATTTGTGGATGTATTACTATAATGATGTTCTGTACGGCACAAGCAGCGCCGCTGAAATAAGAGAAACGCACGAGAAAATAAAGGCGCAGATTAAGACGCGTTTATCCGAACTGGGGATTAAGGGAATGATAAGGAATATGTATCATAAAACAAGACGATTTTATGAAAACGACTACATACCTTATTATTACAAGGCCAACGTCAACAACAAGTCTCTCAATCTGGGGATAAACTACGATAAAAAGTATTTCGCTTATTTGAACGGCATACTGATACTGTTTTTCACGGCGTTTATTATCAATGCGTGTTTGTTCGTAAAAAACAGGAAAATCAAAAATAAATACGCGCTCGCGCTCGCGTTAGCGGCGCTGGCGGTGAATTTTATGATGATAGCGCTGACGGAAGTCTCGAAAAAATACCTTTTTGACTTTTTTTTGCCGATGCTGTTATGTATCTGTATAACCTGCTCCTACATACGCGTAAAGAATATAAGAATTAAAATGTTGTGCGCGGCTGTTATTGCTGCTGCGGCGGCGGTTTCAAGCAGGCAGTGGAATGTGCGACCGTTTCAGCGCTCGGATACGAGTCTCACGCGCTCCGGCAATATGTGCGAATATCGGATTTCTATGCGCAGTCCCTGCTATGATACCGGATATTACATAGAGGAGGACGGCGGAACGATCATCAGACTTTACGGGAAACAGGAAGTCACCCTCTCCTTCCCGTACGACTGCTTCTACGCCTTTCAACTACATTATCCCGACGGTACAAAGCAAAGCTTTTCTTCACAGCCGATAAATTAAGGCGGCGGCAAGAATAATGAAATTGCGCGTTAAAAAAGGAAAAAGCGTAAGGCGAAGCATAGCGCTGACAAGCAAAATCGAAATCCCGCGACGAGCGGGATTTTTATATTTTGAGCGCTTTGCGGCGCCCATATATAAAATGTACAAAAATTTTCTGTGATATTTAAGCAAAATTTGTGTATTTTGTGTTGAAAATTTTCCTTTATTGTGATATTATATTGTATAATTATATTTTGTAAAAGATAAGGTTTTTGCGGCAAAG
>CAYRSG010000056.1:0-9003 GCA_964426905.1 uncultured Clostridium sp.
ACTTTTAATCCCAAACGCCAATTATCAGGTGTAACTTCTGCTAAAGTAATCATATATCTGCCTCATAAATTCATAAATGTTTTCAATACTTCAATTCTCCTCAAATTCTTTGATTTATATTATATCATAAACAAAGTAATTTTTAAATAGTCAATAAAATATTTTTCCGATATATTGAAATCCGCTCTAAACAGGTAAATCCAACAGGGCAAAATATTGCTCCGATTGCAGCATAAAGGAACGAAATAGGCGAAAAGCCTTAAATGAACGAAAATACAGGGAACGTAAACGCGATCGTTTAAGGAGACGCTTTGACAAAAGCGGGATTTACTATAGAACCGACTATAGAACTCAGTGGAAGGAAAGGGTTAAAGAAAAAATAAAAAGGCTCAAAACACAAGGTTTCAAGCCATTTTTTCTTGGTACGCCATCGGGGGCTCGAACCCCGGACACCCTGATTAAGAGTCAGGTGCTCTACCAACTGAGCTAATAGCGCATATTGTATTTCATCTCAACAACGAATAATATGATACCATATAAAAAATAATTTGTCAACACTTTTTTTAAAATTTTATAAAAAAGTATGAGAAAATACGCCATGTTTTTGAAGCGAGCGCGGCTCACAGCGCGTTTACAAAAATATTATTATTGAGAAGCGGAGAGAGTTGACAATATAGCCGGCATGTGAGATAATATAAATAAAGCCGGTATTTTGCGCCAAAGAAAAATTTTACATAAATTTAAGATAGACTTGAATACAATTTTACATAAATTTTATATAATTATAAGCATAAGTTATATGAAAAATACACAAAAGAGGTGCGGCTAATGGATATTTTCAGCATATTCAGTCTGCTGGGCGGACTTGCGATGTTTCTTTACGGAATGAACGTAATGGGCGACGGCTTGAAAAAGCTTGGCGGTGGCAAGCTCGAGCATATACTTGAAAAGCTGACGTCAAATCCTATTATGGGCGTTCTTCTCGGCGCCGTCGTAACGGCGGTTATACAGTCCTCATCGGCGACCACGGTTATGGTAGTCGGATTTGTAAATTCGGGAATCATGAAGCTGACCCAGTCCATCGGAGTTATGATGGGCGCGAATATCGGAACTACCGTTACGGCGTGGATACTGAGTCTGTCGGGCATACAGGGCGACAGTATGTGGGTTAGTTTTGTCAAACCCGAAAACTTTACGCCTGTTCTCGCATTGATAGGAATTATCCTGCTTATGACCTCAAAAAGCGACAAGAAGATAAGCATAGGACATATACTTATCGGTTTTGCCGTGCTTATGTTCGGTATGGACGCCATGTCCGAGGCGGTGTCGGGACTTAAAGATTCGCCCGCGTTCGGCAATATGCTTGTAATGTTCTCGAATCCCGTACTTGGTATGATTGTCGGCGCCGTGCTTACCGCGATTATACAGTCGTCATCCGCGTCTGTAGGTATTTTGCAGGCGCTGAGCGCCACGGGACAGATTACGTTCGGAACGGCGATACCGATTCTTATGGGACAGAATATAGGAACGTGCATAACGGCGATGATTTCATGTATAGGCACAAGCAAAAACGCGAAGCGCGCCGCTGTGGCGAATCTGTATATTAAAATTATAAGCGCGGTTCTTTTCCTTGCGATATTTTACGCGCTTCACGCGATGATTAATTTTGCGTTTATAGATACAGCTATAAACGCGTTTAATATTGCCGTTATTCATACTCTGTTTAACGTGGCGTCGACGATAATTCTTCTGCCGTTTACAAAGCTGATTGAAAAGCTCGCGAAGCTCACAATCAAAGAGGGCGCGGAGAAGAGCGCGTTTGCCATATTGGACGACAGATTCCTGCAGACGCCGACTTTTGCCGTCGAGCAGTGCATGACGCTCGCTACGAATATGGCGTATATCGTAAAGGACAGCTTTACTCTTGCGGACAAGTGCGTGGCAAAGTATTCCGAGGCGTACGATAAGGAAATAAGGGATAATGAGAATACTGCGGACGAATACGAGGATGCGCTCGGAGCGTATCTTATAAAGCTTTCGGCGCAGAATCTTAATACGACCGATTCACAGAAGGTATCTATTCTGCTTCACGCGATATCCGATTTTGAGAAAATGACCGACTATACCGCGGACCTTGTGTTTACGGCGCGAGAGAAGCGTGATAAAGACGTTCATTTTTCGGAAAAGGCGAGACAGGAAATAACAATTATGGTAAATGCCGTAAGCGAGATAATAGACCTTACGATAAGCGCGTTCTCGCAAAACGACGTCGAGCTTGCGAACAAGGTTGAACCGCTTGAAACGATTATAGACGAGCTGCGTAACGAGCTGAAGAAAAGGCATATAAGACGCATGCAGGAGGGAAGATGCAGCATTAACCAAGGTTTTGTGTTTACCGATTATATTTCGGCTCTTGAAAAAATTTCCGACCATTGCGCGAACGTCGCGGCGGCGATTATTGAGTTGAACGATTCAAATTATGACGTGCATAACGTAATGAGCCGAAGAAGAAATAATGATAAATTCAAGGAAATGTGCGTCGCGTTCAGCAAAAAGTACGCGCTGCCGTTTTCGTCTTCGGTTGACGCGAATAAAAACGCTTAATCGGCACGGAGGTGATGACGTGGAAAAAATCTTTTGCGTTGAGGACGACGAAGGAATAAGAGATCTTATAACGTATGCCGTGAAGTCGGCCGGCTTTGACGCCGAAGGCTTCGAGAACGCGGGCGATTTTGAAAAACGGCTCGGCGAATGTATGCCGTCAATGGCGCTTCTTGATATAATGCTTCCCGATAAGGACGGAGTAGAAATACTGAAGGATATAAGGGCGAACGAGGCGACAAAAAATCTGCCGGTCATTATGATAACGGCAAAGGGAACGGAAAGCGACAAGGTCAAGGGGTTTGAGTGCGGAGCGGACGACTACGTAACAAAGCCGTTTGGCGTTATGGAGCTTATTTCAAGGATAAAAGCCGTTCTTCGCCGAACGGGACGGTTTAACGAGGAGATTATCGATTATAGGGGTATTACGCTCGATAATCGGAGCAGAAGCGTAAAGGCGGACGGGAAGACAGTCCCCGTTACATTTAAAGAATTCGAGCTTTTAAAATATCTCATGACGCATAAGGGAACGGTTGTCCCGCGCGAAACGCTTCTGGAGAAGATATGGGGTTATCACTTCGAGGGAGAGAGCAGGACGCTTGACGTGCATATAGGCAGCCTGCGCCACAAGCTCGGGGATAAAGGAAAGTGTATCGAGACAATAAGAAATGTGGGATATAAGATATGAGAAAAGCAATAAATTATACGCTGCGGATATTTGGAATATCCGCAGTTCTTTTAACCGTCTTGCTTATGAGCGCGGCATACTACGTAAAGCTTCAGGCGTTTCCGATGATACTTATAACCTTAATCGCCGTGCCGTCAGCCGCTTTTTTTGTTTCAAAACGGCTTACAAATCACATATTGGAGCCAATAAACAGAATTGATACAAAAAATATCGAGAATGTCGAAATATATGACGAGCTTAAACCGTTTTTCGCGCGCATAGCGGACGAAAATAAGGAAAAGGCGGAGACGGAAAAAATAAGGCGGGAGTTTACGGCGAATGTGTCGCACGAGCTAAAGACGCCGCTTACAACGATTTCCGGCTACGCGCAGATGATAAATAACGGTATGGCGAAGCCTGAGGACGTAAATGAGTTTGCGAAGAAGATAGAGAAGGAGTCGGACAGACTTCTTACGCTGATTGACGATATTATAAACCTTTCACACCTCGACGAGAGAGACGGTATAGAAAATCCCGAACGGGTTAATCTTGCCGCGGTGACGGAGGAAGTAATCAGCGTTCTTGAAAAATCGGCTAAGGAACGCGGCATACAGATATTTTACAGTCATACGCCCGCGTTTATAATCGGAAACGCGACGCTTATAGGCGAGCTGGTATACAATCTCGCCGACAATGCCGTGAAGTACAATAAGGAGAATGGAAAAATAACTGTTTTTGTCGGTGAAACCGCCGACGGCGTGGAGCTGTCGATAAAGGATACGGGCATAGGAATACCTCAAGAGGATACCGAAAGGATTTTCGAGCGTTTTTACCGCGTTGATAAAAGCCGCTCAAAGAGAGTCGGAGGCACCGGTCTCGGACTTTCGATAGTAAAGCATGTCTGCGCGTGTCACGGCGCAAGCATAAGCGTAAAAAGCGAAGTGGGGAAGGGTACTACGATTTATGTGACTTTTCCCGCCGCCGCGCAATAAAAATGATATGGATATTGACAAATAATCCCGTTTGATGTACAATATAATTGTTAAAATTGTATATATTTAAGCGAAAGGGGAGATTTTTATGAATTTAGAAATGCTGCATCCTGCCGACCAGCTCGTTATGTTCATGGAAAGAATATACGGCTACGGCATGACGACCACATCCGGAGGCAATCTTTCGATACTTGACGAAAACGGCGATATCTGGATAACTCCCGGCTCTATTGATAAGGGCAGCCTTACAAGAGCCGATATGGTAAGAATAAAGCCTGACGGAACTATTATAGGCAATCACAAGCCTTCGAGCGAATATCCGTTCCATCAGCACATTTACAAGACCCGTCCCGACCTGAAGGCGGTGCTTCATGCGCATCCGCCGGCTCTTGTGGCTTTTTCTATTGTAAGAAAGCTGCCCGATACGAGTCTTATTCCAAACGTAAAATTCTCATGCGGCGAAATAGGTATGGCAAAATACGGACTTCCCGGCAGCAGTGATTTGGGAGATAAAATAAGCGATGAATTCGCGAAGGGCTTTAATACGGTTATTTTGGAAAATCACGGCGTTGTTATAGGCGCGAAGTCGATGTTTGATGCGTTCAAGTCGTTTGAGACGCTTGATTTCAGCGCGAGACTTGAGATTGACGCTAACAATATCGGTACTCCGAAGCCGCTTACTCCTGAACAAATCGACTGGTATAAATCAAGACAAAACGTATCGATGGACGAGTTTGTCGCGCATAATATAAGCAGCGAGGAAAAGGAAGCGCGCCGCGAGATATGCAAGCTTATTAAGAGAGCGTATAATCAGCAGCTGTTTACCAGCACGCAGGGAACGTTTTCGCAGCGTATTGACGGAGACAGCTTTATTATAACGCCGACAGGCTCGGACAGGAAGTATCTTGAGCCGGAGGATATCGTAAAAATTCAAGGAGATTTAAAGGAGCTTGGGAAAATCCCGTCAAAGAGCGTGGAGCTGCACAAAGAAATCTATAAGCAGCATCCGCATGTGAATTCAATAATTATCGCGCATCCGCCGTGCATAATGGCGTTCGCGGTGACGGACGAGCCGTTGGACTCGAGAACAATTCCCGAGAGCTACATCCTTATGCGCACAATCCCGAAACTCGAGTTTGGCGCGAATTATATGCACCCGAAGGAGACGGCGGCTGTATTCGAGGAGAATACGCCTATAGCGATAATTAAAAACGACTGCGTTATAGTTACGGGAAGCGGACTTCTTAACGCGTTCGACCGCCTTGAGGTCGCGGAGTACAGCGCCAAGGCCATAATCGCCGCTAAGGATCTCGGAGAGGTAGTGGCGATAAACGACGATGAAATCGACGATATTGAGGAAGCGTTCCACCTTGCCAAATAAAAAAAGGAGACAGAATTGTGAAGAAAAAAGGATTGATTATTGCAGTTGCCGTAATCGCCGTGATAGTAATTATCATCGCTGTGTTTGCGGGAGGATATAACGGACTCGTAAAGCTTGAGGAATCAACAAATACCGCGTTTGCGAATGTGCAGGTACAGCTTCAGAGAAGGGCGGATCTCGTACCGAATCTCGTAAATACCGTTAAAGGCTATGCTTCTCATGAAACAGAGGTATTCACCGCTGTTTCGGACGCGAGAGCGAAGCTCGCGGGCGCGTCGACCGTCGGGGAGGTAAGCGACGCGAACAGCGAATTGTCGTCGGCTTTGAGCAGACTTCTCGCAATTTCCGAAAGTTATCCGGAACTGAAATCGAATGAGAATTTTCTGTCGCTTCAGGATGAGCTCGCGGGTACGGAAAACCGCATTGGAGTGGCGAGAAAAGACTATAATGACGCGGTTCAGAAATATAACGTGAAAATTCGCTCGTTTCCGGCTAATATATTTGCGGGTATGCTCGGATTCGGACCGAAGGAATTGTTTGCGGCGGACGAGGGATCTCAGTCCGCGCCGAACGTAAATTTTGACTGATATGAAAAGATTAAGAATCGGTTATGCCGCTCTGACAGCGCTGATTATAACGGCGCTGATGAGTTTATGCGCTTTCGCGGCTGATATTCCGTCTCCGACTGAGAATTTCTTTATAAACGATTATGCAAACGTTATCGACGCGGATACGGAAACCTATATTTTTGAAAAGGGAAAAGCATATAATAACGGCGGCGGTCCGCAGGTGGTTGTGTTGACTATGGATTCCATAGACGGTGAAAGCGTAGAGGATTTTTCCGTAGAAACAGCGAGAAAATGGGGAATAGGCGATAAGGACTCCGATAACGGCGTGCTTATACTGCTCGTTATGGACAGCCGCGATATTCGTATAGAGGTCGGTTACGGACTTGAGGGAACGCTAAACGACGGAAAGTGCGGACGATTTATACGCGCGGCTTCCGGACTGCTGTCTTCGGGCGATTACAGCGGCGGAATAAAGCAGATTTACGATTCCGTAATAGGCGAGCTTGAGGAGCCGACGGAGGATGATGAAGACGAATCGGCGGGCGAGATTATAGGCGCGGTTACGGTCGTCGTTCTTCTAATTGCAATGTGGATTATTGCGAGCAGGAACAACAGACGCGGCGGCGGAGGCTTTTATCGACGCGGCGGCTACCGCGGCGGCTATTATCGAGGCGGCGGCTATCGCGGCGGCGGCTTTGGAGGCGGAAGCGGCGGCGGCTTTTCCGGCGGCGGAGGAAGCTTCGGAGGCGGCGGAGCAAGCGGTAAATTTTAGAATTTTAAAGGGGCTGTTGCGTTTTAATGCAACAGCCCCTTTGCAATTGTTTAATAGGCGCGTGTAATTGGCGGCGAACGCAAGGCTTCCCCTCAAGGGGAAGGCTTGCCAATCCGCTAAACAATAATTTATTGGCGCTCAAATGTTTTCCCCTGTTATTAATCCGATAATTACGCGAATATTTGCTTGAGAATACCGAAGGACAGCAGCGACATTATGAGCCCGGCGCTTATAACGCCGAGAAAAATCATAAGAAAAGATTTTTTCGGCTTCATTCCGAGCAGCACGGCAAGAAGACTTCCCGTCCACGCGCCTGTTCCCGGAAGCGGTATCGCTACAAATAAAAACAGTCCGAAATATCCGTATTTCTCTATCTGCGCGGACTTTGAAAGCGCTTTTTTTTCTATCCACTCCGGAATTTTATGAAGTCTTTTACTTTTTTTCATCCATGCGAATATCTTTTCTATAAACAGCAGTATAAACGGTATCGGCAGCATATTTCCCAGAACGGCGGCAATATACGTCGTAAGAAATCTCATCTGAAGAATACCCGCCGCGAGTATACTTCCCCTAAGCTCAAGAAGCGGAATCATAGAGACAAGAAAAACGATAAATTCCTTTGATATCTTCCCGCTAAGCCCTCCGACAATAGACTGTACGATTGAATCCATAAAATTTTCTCCCTTGATTTAATATACACGAACCACATTATACACTATATTACAGAAAATTGCAAATATTCATTTGTAAAATCAATGTAAAATTTATCAGACTGTAGACAAAACCCTTGCGGTTTTGTCATCCTTGTTCATGGGTGTTTGAGGCGCTAACCTCAAGTAAAATCATTTTTGACGACATGTGCGTCAAAAATGGCTTAAAACCTAAAGTTTCGAAGAATGAGGAACTTTTGGTTTTTACTTTAAAAAATTCAAAAACAGCATCAGCAAATGCTGTTTTTGGCTTGTCGACAGTTTGTCGACAAGCCGGGTTTATATTATCCCGTTCATGGAAAGAATAAGCAGAACGCATGTAATCATAATAATGCCGGCGGCAATAATCAGCGGCACATGATTTTTTTTCTTGGGCGCGTCGGTATAGCGCGGTATCATCTTTGTTTTTCTGAGAGTTCCGATAACCGGCTTGTAGAGCAGGAATGTTATCGCCGCGTTAAGACCTCCCTTAACGGCGTTGAAAGGCAAAAATACGGGAATGAGCATTTTTGCGACTTCATCTCTGCGGACGCCCATGTACATCGGCGTTATTATGTAATTCCACAGAATCATAATTACTATCTGCGCGGCGCATCCCGCGATAAGTCCGATAACCGCGCCCGAAAGCGTTTTTTTCTTTTTGTATATAAGCGACGCGGTAAACGCGAAGGCGGCGCTTGAGAGAATGTTCATCAAAAAACCGATAATTCCCGTGTCGCTTACCGTAATCAATTCGACAAGCGATGATATTACCGTTATGAGCAGCGCGTACAGCGGACCTAAGATAAGACCTCCCAGAGCGATAATAATATCTTTAGGGTCGTACTGTAAAAACATTACGACGGGTATGCGTATGAAAGCCACCGCTACATACGCGAGCGCGCAGAACATTGCCGCGAGAGTGATTTTTTTTGTTTTTGTTTGCATAATTTATGCCTCCTAAATAAATTTTTGGGTATCTTTAGGAGTTTTACACGAAAAAACCCTGCGGTATAAAATACCGCAGGGCAGAATACGCGTAAAAACATCTTCTTCCATCCGGACTTTAACCGTCGGTTTCGGAATCTCACCGAATCAACCTTTACAGGCTCGCGGACTTTACCGCCGGTAGGGAATTGCGCCCTGCCCTGAAGATACTCTTATACTATTATATACCTTTCTTAGAAAAATGCAACTGTTTTTTTCATCTGGTCAGATATTTATAATGTATAGAATTCAATGATAGGTGACACATTTTATAAAATAATTCCGTCAATGATAAATGCGTACCATATATTTTTACATCACATACATATATTTTTCAAGCAGCTC
>CAYRSG010000057.1:0-8318 GCA_964426905.1 uncultured Clostridium sp.
TAAAAAGATTTAAAGCTAAACATTAACTTTAAATCTTTTTGAATACCATACTATCTTATCGCACGCGCCCCAAACGCTTGTTTTTTGTAAAACGCGCCGGTTTTCTGCAAAGGGCGTAAGGCTGATAACAGCGCTTTTTTGGCGCTGTTTTTTTGTAATTATAACATATATAACATATAAATCCAAAATATTCAATCTGTAACAAAAAATTTCAAAGAGCGTATTATAATAGCAATAAGAAATTTTAATAAGACGTCGGGAATATAAAATCGCGCGTATATACTTTACGCCTGTGCGGCAGTTCGTATACGCGCAATTAATTCAGCTCCTTATCCGCCCGCGGTAATGCGCCGAATTTTCCGCTCTGTTCTGCGGGCGGAAAGGATATGATTTTATGCAGTCTAACATAGTATTCGCTCTGTCTCTTACTGTCATGGCGGGGCTGGCAACCGGCGTTGGAAGCGTCGTCGCCGTTTTCGCCAAAACCGCAAATACAAAGTTTCTGGCGGGTTCGCTGGGTTTCTCAGCCGGAGTTATGATATACGTTTCAATGATTGAAATTTTCAGTAAATCACGCGGCTATCTTTCAGCGGCGGTCGGTGATAAATTTGGATATTATCTCGCCGCCGCGTCATTCTTCGCCGGAATCCTTCTTATAGGTCTTATAGATTATTTCGTGCCGTCCTCTGAAGGCGATATCGGTAATCTGAACGAAAAGGATAACCGTTCCGTAGCTTTGAAACGCATGGGTTTTATGACCGCCCTCGCGATAGGCATACATAATTTCCCCGAAGGTCTCGCTACCTTTACCTCAGCGCTCAAGGATCCTCACCTCGGAATTGCGATAGCTGTCGCGATAGCTATACATAATATTCCGGAGGGTATCGCCACATCCGTGCCGATTTATTATTCAACAGGGAGCAGGAAAAGAGCTTTTTTAGTATCGTTTTTTTCCGGAATTACAGAGCCGCTGGGCGCGATAATAGGTTTCCTGATTTTAAGACCGTTCTTCAACGACGCCGTATTCGGAGCGCTTTTCGGAATAATAGCCGGAATTATGGTATTTATATCCATTGAAGAGCTTTTGCCTATGGCGCGCGAATACGAAAAAAGCAAGGTAACAATCATCGGCGCTGTTCTGGGAATGGCTGTAATCGCTCTGAGCCTGCTGCTGTTTATTTAGCGGAATATGTTTTAATATTATAAAGCGTTAAGGATTTCGGAATTTCAGACCGAAAAACTTAACGCTTTAATATATTTCTATTTTGTTTTATTGACAATCGCGGCTTTTACGGTATTTTTCATAAGCATGGCTATTGTCATGGGTCCGACTCCGCCCGGCACGGGCGTGATCGCTCCCGCGACCTTTTCGGCGCTCTCAAACTCAACGTCGCCGCAGAGTTTTTTATCATGCAGCCTATTAATTCCTACATCTATAACAACGGCTCCCTTCTTAATCATATCGCCCGTAATAAAATTAGGAATACCTACCGCCGCCACAAGTATGTCGGCGTTTTTTGTCTTTTCCTTCAAATCCTTTGTTTTTGAGTGACATATTGTAACCGTGCCGTTTTGGTGAAGCAGGAGCATCGCCTGCGGTTTGCCGACGATATTGCTTCGCCCGACAACGACGCAGTCCTTGCCGCTTACGTCAATGCCGGATTCCTTTATAAGCTCCATAACCCCCGCCGGCGTACACGGCGCGAAGTCGTAATTTCCAATCATAATTTTACCGACGTTCACAGGATGGAACGCGTCGACGTCCTTTTTGGGGTCGATCGCGTTTATCACCGTTTTTTCATCTATATGCTCCGGCGCCGGAAGCTGAACGAGAATACCGGATATAGAGCTCTTTTTGTTCAAGACGTCAATCAGGCTTAAAAGCTCCTCCTGCGTCGTTTCCGCGCTAAGCTCGTATTTTTCCGAATAAATTCCGCATTCTTCGCAGGCGCGTTCCTTATTTCTGACATATACCTGACTCGCGGGATCTTCGCCCACGATGATTACGGCGAGACCCGGTACTATTCCCTTTTTTTTGAGTTCCTTTACTTCTTCCCGAAGCTCCGCTTTTATTCTTGCCGAGACTTCTTTTCCCTTCAGCAGCTTTGCCATTGTCCTTCCTCCTATTATTTGTTAAAATATCGCCCTTCGGCGATCTTATAAGACGTCTTTGGGGATGTAACTCATTCCTCTTCGTCGTTTTCCTCCGCGATCGCCATATCCGCATGGCTTATAAGCACGTCCCTCGGTTTTGAGCCGTTGGCGCCGGATATAACCCCGCGCGTTTCCATCTGGTCGATAATTCTTCCGGCGCGCGAATAACCGACTCCGAGACGGCGCTGTATCATTGATGTAGAGATTTTTCCCAGACTCATTGCCAACTCGATAGCTTCGGGCAACAGCGCGTCGCCGTCGTCCTCCACATCGGGCGTAACGCCGTTTTCACCCGTTGCGCGACGCTCTATTTCTTCAGCCAAATCCTCGCTGTAATGCGTTTCTCCGACATTTTCTTTTATAAATTCCAGCACCCTTTCAATCTCCGAATCGGAAACAAACGCGCCCTGTACGCGTGTTGACGATCTCGCGCCCGATGGATGATAAAGCATATCTCCCATACCGAGAAGCTTTTCCGCGCCGCCCTTGTCAAGAATTGTGCGGCTGTCAACCTGGCTTGACACCGCGAAGGCTATTCTTGACGGCACATTCGCCTTGATGAGACCTGTGATAACGTCGACGGACGGTCTCTGAGTAGCGATTATAAGATGTATGCCCGCCGCTCTTGCAAGCTGAGTAAGACGTACTATATAATCCTCAACCTCTTTTGCCGCGACCATCATCAAGTCGGCCAGCTCGTCTATTATTACGACAAGCTGCGGGATTTTCTCGCCGCCGGAACTTTCCATAAGCTTATTGTAGGATTCGAGTTTCCTCACTCCCGTGTTCTTGAACAACTCATAGCGGCGCATCATTTCGGTAACCGCCCAGTTAAGCGCTCCCGCCGCCTTTTTCGGGTCGGTAACGACCGGAACAAGCAGATGCGGTATCCCGTTATATACTCCAAGCTCGACAACCTTAGGGTCTACCATTATAATTTTGACTTCTTCGGGCTTCGCTTTAAAAAGAATACTCATTATTATCGAGTTAATGCACACGCTCTTACCCGAGCCTGTCGCTCCGGCTATCAGAACATGCGGCATTTTCGCGATATCGCCTATCACAACGTTGCCGCCGATGTCCTTTCCGAGCGCGACGGTAAGTTTTGATTTCGCTTTTTTAAACTCGTCCGATTCTATCATTTCGCGTATCGATACGGCGCTTACGGTATTGTTCGGGATTTCCACTCCGACAGCCGCCTTACCCGGAACGGGCGCGACAAGCACTGTCGTCACTGCGAGATTAAGCGCTATATCGTCGGCAAGTCCGACTATCTTTGAGAGCTTTATGCCGGTGTCCGGCTGTATTTCATAACGCGTTACGGTAGGTCCCTGCGTAACCTGCAGCAGCTTCGCCTTCACTCCGAAATCATCGAGAACAGATATGAGCTTTTCGGCGGTCCGCCGCATTTCCTCTCTCTTGTCGCCGGAAACCTTATTCGGCATGTTAAGCAGCTTAACCGGCGGATATACATAATTTACGGCGGGAGTTTCTATGGCTTTATTAAATTCGTCGTTAAAATCATTCTTTTCATTTTCCGAAATTTTATCCGTCTTATCTTTAGCGGAAAGCTCTTTTTCATTCGCGCTCGCGGCGGCGTTTGTATCCTCCGCCGTATCCTTGTCCTCTATCTTTCCGAAAATATCGTCTATGCCGTTTGAAAATTCTTCCTCCTTGCCGGCTTTATTGCCGGATTGATTCTTATCCGCGGATATTTTTTTCTTTCCGCCTTTTTTCCCGTTACCGTCGGCGTCGCTCGCGAAAGCGTTTGCGGCGTCGAGAATACTCTGCCTATCTTCAGGCTCGTTTGAGTAAAATATATCCCGCCCGTCCTCCGGCTCACGCACGCGCCTCTCATAACCGTCTCTTATCTCTCCGTATTTCGTTTTTGCGCCTGACACGGCGCTTTTAAGCCATTTTGCCATTGTCTCAAAAATCGAAACGTTTGTTATAAAGCTCGCCAAAATAATCAGCGTAACCGATAAAATAATATACGAGGCTATCTTCTGAACCATCTGCTCCATAAATACGGACACGCACGCGCCCAAAAAACCGCCGCCGCTGTAATCTGTATATCCGAAATAAAACGCTTCATTTATACCGCTTCCGACAGACAAATTAACGAGCGCGCTGACATTTATAAGCGCGAGAAACGACAGAGCTGTTTTACCCCAGAATTTTTTTACGTCCCTGAATTTTATAAGATACGCGGCGGTTCCCGCCGAAATCATAGGCACAAAAAATCCGCATACGCCGAAAAGTCCGCACAGCGCCGTTTTAACAGCCTTGCTGAAAACGCCTCCTTCTCCGTAATCAACATACATGAATACCGCGAGAAGTATGGTAATAATAATCATTGATATAATATGCGTCGGCAGATAGTTTTTGTTTCGCGTCCTTTTTTTGGTTTTTTTCCTTGCCGTTCTTTTTTTCGTCGCCATAAAAACTTGCCTTTCCTATGTAAATTATTTTTTTATATACATATTTAATTATATCACAAAGCGTTTAAAATTTCCACCTATGTTATCAAACTGTAACATTAGTTTCGGTAAGATTGTTAATAATCTCCGTTTCCGTCAATGTTTTTTTAATTTTTCCATCGTTTCCGGTAACATATATTACGTTGTATCTCCCCTGTCTGAATTTTTTGACCATTTCCGCCGGGCTCTCATCCTCTCCCGCGACGGCATGATATACTTTTTTCGGATTTTTCTTCGGGCGGAACGCGAGCTTTTTTACAAAATCGGCGTCGTACTTTTCCTTCTGCGTAAACGCGTTTCCGAGAAGCAAAAGCGAAAAAAGCAAAAGCGAAAAATTAAACCGCGTTTTTACAAGTATGTACGTTCCCGCAATCATAGCCGCGGCGGAAACCAAAGCGGAAATTACGGTCGTTATTTTACGCGCGGCGTTACGGTCAAAAAGGCGCGACAGTATTTTTTTCAGAATAACGCCTCCGTCCAAAGGCGGCGCCGGAAGCATATTCATTATAAACAGCATTATGTTTCCGATATAGAACAGACGCAGTTTCTCACAAGGATACCGTCCGTACAGCGCCGCCGCGGCAAACGCTAAAATCACATTGCACAGCGGTCCGCTGATATAGAGAATTATTTCGTCCGCGAGAGAATATACTATTTTATTTTTTAATTTCAGATTTACGCCGAACGGCTGAAGCGTTATATGTGAAATTCCGAGTCCTATACATACCGCCGCAAGCGCGTGAGCCGCTTCATGCAAAAGCATGACGGCGTATGTAACGCATATCAGTTCCAGAGAGCGATTTGCGGCGCATACGGCGAACAGCGCCGCCGTAAGTATGTTTACGTACAAATATCTGTTTATTCTTATCAAGACAAGCCGCCTCCCCTGTCTATTATATGACGGGGAAATCAAAATATGCCGCAAACCGCGAGAGCGGAACGCGAACGGTTCGATATCGCGATACGTCGATGCGCGGGAGAATTTAAAGAAGGTCGATTAAATCAAACAAAAAAACAGACGCTCGTTTTGAACGTCTGTTTTTACGCAATTCAGCGCTTAACGGCGCAATTCTATCAATATCTGTTTTAAATTCTTCTGTAAAAAAATCGGCGTCACTTAATCATTGAAGCGACTTCGTCGGCAAAATTCTCTTCCTTCTTTTCCAGACCTTCGCCGGTTTCAAAGCGAACAAACCTCTTAATTGTTATATCGCCCATGCTCTTAACATACTTAGCGACATTTTCCTTATTTTCAGCCTTTACATATTCCTGCTCAAGCAGACAAACTTCCTTAAATTCCTTCGCAAGACGTCCTGTAATCATCTTTTCGATAATGTTGTCGGGCTTTGAAGCGTTCTTCGGGTCATTCTTGAGCTGAGCGATAAGAATTTCTTTCTCATGCTCTTTATAATCCTCGGGGATATCGTCGCTTGAAAGATATTTAGGATTAAGAGCCGCAACCTGCATAGCTACATTCTTTAAGCACTCTTTTGTCGCGTCGTTGTTTTCAGCGTCGGCTTCAACAAGCACGCCGATTTTACCTGCGGCGTGGATGTAATCAACTACGGCGCCGGTCGTCTCAATTCTTGCAAAACGTCTGATGTTCATGTTTTCGCCTATCTTAGCGATTTTAGCCGTAAGAATCTCGCCGATTGTACTGTCGCCGCGCTTTGTTTCCTTGAGAGCCTCAACGTCAGCCGGATTTTCCTTAGCGATTGTCTTTGCGACGTCCGAGACAAACTCCCTGAATTCGTCATTCTTCGCAACAAAGTCTGTTTCGGCGTTTACCTCTACAAGCACGCCTACATTTCCGTCAATATACGATGCTACGATACCTTCGGCGGCGATTCTGCCCGCCTTCTTAGCGGCGGTAGCGAGACCTTTTTCTCTCAAGAACTCAATCGCCTTATCCTTATCTCCGTTGGTTTCGGTAAGAGCCTTCTTACAGTCCATCATACCGCAGCCTGTCATTTCTCTGAGTTCTTTTACGTCTTTAGCTGTAAATGCCATTCTATTTTTCCTCCTATATATTTTATATGAAAATATTTTATATGAAATTATTCTTCTTCAGCTTCGTCCGCTTCAGCCGTCTCTTCCGCCGCCGCGGCGTCCTCGCCCTGTCTTCCCTCAATAATAGCGTCGGCCATTGTCGAAGCGATGAGCTTTACGGCTCTGATAGCGTCGTCATTACCCGGAATTACATAGTCAACCTCGTCCGGGTCGCAGTTTGTATCCACGATAGCGACTACGGGGATACCAAGCTTCTTAGCTTCAGCTATAGCAATCTTTTCTTTTCTTGGATCGACTATAAACATCGCGCCGGGAAGCTTCTTCATTTCCTTAATACCGCCGAGGTACTTCTCAAGCTTGTCTCTCTGAGCCTTGAGCTTTATTACTTCCTTCTTCGGAAGCATATCGAACGTGCCGTCCTCTTCCATCTTGTTAATCTGGGCAAGTCTGTCAATTCTCTTCTGAATTGTTTTGAAGTTTGTAAGCATACCGCCGAGCCATCTCGCGTTTACATAGTACATACCTACTCTCTCAGCCTCTTCCTTAATTGAGTCCTGAGCCTGCTTCTTTGTGCCGACAAAAAGAATGTCCTCTCCCGAAGCCGCGATATCTCTTACAAAATAGTACGCTTCTTCTACCTTCTTAACGGTTTTCTGAAGGTCGATAATGTAGATACCGTTTCTCTCCGTGAAAATGTACTCCGCCATTTTGGGGTTCCATCTTCTTGTCTGGTGTCCGAAATGGACGCCCGCTTCCAAAAGCTGTTTCATTGAAATTACGTTTGCCATTTAAGTTTCCTCCTTGTTTTTTGATTATTCCTCCATACGCTTCATCTTATGCGAAGACCGAGGCAAAACGGCAACTTCCGCATAATCCGCGAATGTGCGTATTTTTCATACCGAGATATTTTACCATATAATTTTAAAAAAATCAAGTATTTTTTGATATTTTTCAATTATATATTGTATAGAATTCAATGATAGGTGACACATTTTATAAAATAATTCCATCAATGATAAATGCGTACCATATATTTTTACATCACATACATATATTTTTCAAGTAGCTCGTTTGGGCTGAGGAACTTTAGGCATATCTTGGGTATTGTATTTGACCATTTATTATATCTTTGAAGCTGCTTCCTCCCATCCGCAAGATTGTACATCCTCATCTTACTGTAAAACCTCTGCTCATCCGTTCTGTGCTGCCTCTCTACCTTGCCGTTATGTCTCGGCGTTGCTACCCTTATACGATGATATATTATATCATATTCTTCAAGCTTCCGCTCAAACAATGTTTTACTGCCATTCTTACTTAACAGCGCCGTTGTCCATTCGCTACCGTTATCCGTCTGTACTTCTCTTATTGCAAACGGCGCCGTCGTTACCAGCTTTATCAGAAAATCAAGCGAGCTGTATGTGCTATGCTCGTCATACATCTCTCTGTATGTCCAGCGCGTACATTCATCTACCGCAGTGTACTGGTAGTATTTTTCTCCGTTTACCGTGCAGTATGACGGCACATATTTGACGTCTATCTGTACCTTCTGCCCCGGATATTCGGCTCGTTTATACGGCTCGTTTATACGGCTTGTTTTTACGATATTTCTTTTTATCCGCCGTTTCAAGACCCTGGCGGCGTATATATTGGCACATTACCTCATAACTGCGCTTA
>CAYRSG010000058.1:0-8078 GCA_964426905.1 uncultured Clostridium sp.
TCATACCGCTGTCAAGACATTGCTGAACGTCTCCCGAAAAGGCGTTTGCCGTCATGGCGATAATAGGCAGATCCTTATCCGCTCTGTCAAGCTTTCTTATCGCTTTTGTCGCGTCAAGACCGTTCATAACGGGCATTCTTATATCCATAAGAATAAGGTCGTAATATCCCTCGGGCGACGCGCAAAGCTTATCTAAACATTCTTTGCCGTTTTCCGCGTTTTCCGTCTCGGCTCCTACGGAGATAAGAGCCTCCTTTACAATCTCCCAGTTTATTTCCACGTCCTCAGCCACAAGAATTCTCTTGCCGGCAAAGTTCGTAACCGGCTCCTTTGAAGCTTCGCTTTCCGCGTCCGTATGTCCGGCGTACTTACTCAAAACCTGATACAGTCTCGACTTAAACAGGGGCTTGGCGATAAAGCCCTCGAACTCCGTCAAATCAATCCTTTCTTCGACGTCGTCCAGATCGTACGCCGAAATAAGGAATACCGGCAGATTAACGCTTCCCTCGGCTCTTATCCTTTTGATTGTTTCAACTCCGTCCATATCGGGCATATTCCAGTCAAGAAGAACGAAGTCAAAATCCTTGCCCGCCTCGCGACGTTTTTCTATAAGCTCGATAGCCTTTACGCTCTCGGTTGAGCATTCCGCCTTTACGCCCAGCTCTTCAAGGCTTGACGCCGCCGTTTCGCACAGCAGCTCGTCGTCGTCCACCACAAGCACGTCCCAATAAGGTAGCTTTTCGTTCATCTCGAATTTTTCCGCTATCTTAAAATCAACCGAAAGACGGAAAACGCTGCCCTCGTCCGGAACGCTTTCCACCGTAAGCTCGCCCTCCATAAGGTCGGTAAGCTGCTTTGAAATAGCCATTCCCAGACCGGTCCCTATTGAATTACGAACAACATCCTTTTCCTCGCGTTCAAACTTGTCGAAAATTTTGTCCACAAATTCAGGCGACATTCCTATGCCGTTGTCAATAACCTTAAAGTGAGTTTTTACATAATCTTCGCCCTTATCCGAAGCTTCCTGCTCTACTTCAACGAGTATGGTACCGCCCTCCGGAGTATATTTAAAGGCGTTTGAAACAATATTCACCAAAATCTGGTAAAGTCTTATATCGTCGCAATAAACCTCTTCGGCTGTTATATTGCGGATAAAGACGTCGAATTTTTGCCCCTTCTCCTTTAACATCGACTGAGAAAGAGCTACAAGATCGTCGATTATGGATTTAAGAGACGCCGTTCTTATTGAAAGCTGCATTTTTCCGCTTTCTATTTTGGAGATATCCAAAACGTCGTTTATCATCGAAAGAAGATGCTTTGAGGACGAAACAACCTTGTCAAGGCAATATTGAACTCTTTCCTTATCGTCTATATGCTTTAAGGCGATATCCGTCATACCTATAACGGCGTTCATGGGAGTTCTTATATCGTGGCTCATATTTGACAAGAACTCGGTTTTGGCGTTGCTTTCCTTTATGGCGAGCGTTCTCGCGCTGTTAAGCTCCTCGATTTGCCTCTGATTTTTCTTGTAATAAGCCACAATAATCGCCAATATGGCCGCAAGAAGAATTACAAGAACGAGCAAAACCGCCCAAAGTCTTTCCTGCTTTAACTTGTTAAAATACCCGTCGAAAATATTGCCGTTCATAACGGTCACATAATACCATTCGCTGTTATCCGCGAAGGAAGAACAGCAGACATAATATTTCTCGCCGCTAAGGGCGTAGCTGAAGCTGTACTGCTCGTCGGTTTCAATGGCGCGCTTAAGCTCGCGTATGCATTTTTCGGCTTCGTCGGCGTCGGAAAGCCCTGTTTTCATAAGACCGTCAAAATAATTATCTCCGTCGATAAGACCGTTGCTTATTATGAAATCGCCGTTGTAATTTATAACGTGAGTATATACGTTTCCCAGCTCCGAATTGAGAAAAAGAGCCGAGCCCATAAGATCCATTTTTATACAAACGACAAAAGCGGCGCTGCGCTTTCCGTTTTCGAGCGCGTAATCGGTTGTGCCGCGCCCGAACATAAGATATTTTTCGCCGTTTTCGTCCGTGGCGTACTCCAGAACATTGCCGTCGTACTCGATAGAGGCTTTAATGTCGTTATCGCCCTTTATGGTCAAATTTCCGCCGTAGACGGGAACAAGATTGTAGTCCTCGTCCAAAAATCCCGCGAAGCTTAAATTTCTCAGCGTCGCCTTTTCTTCTATCGCGTCGTGAACCGCGTCGCTGTTTTCATATGTATCGGGAGTAATCACCGTCATAATCTCGTCGACCTGCGCGAGCCTCAAATCCATAATGGATTTGAATTTCTGCTGAAGCTGAAGATTGATCTCAGCCATATATGTTCTGCTTACGTTTTCTATGGTATTGTTTATTTGAGTTCCCATATAAAAATAGTAGCATATAAGAAGAATTACCGTTATTAAAACAACAAGAACGCCGCTTTTTATAAAAAAAAGTCCGTCGCTTACTTTTTTGTTGTCTGTTTTTATTTCATTTTCCGGCTCACTTTTCATACTGCACCGCCTTAAACGCTTTTAAAACCTTGGGATTAAACTGTCCGCATTCGCCGTTAAAAATCATATCGACCGCGACCTCGTGCGAAAAGGCTTTTTTGTAAACTCTGTCCGAGGTAAGAGCGTCGTACACGTCCGCCACAGCCACAACCTGCGACCATATCTCGTTTTCGTCGCCCGCAATCCCGTCGGGATAGCCCTTTCCGTCCCATCTTTCGTGGTGATGTCTGCAAATATCGTAGCAGTAGCTGTACAGATCCGGCTCCAAAATATCCTTGACCTTTTCAAGCATCTCGCAGCCGTTTACCGTATGCAGCTTCATTATCTGAAATTCCTGCCAGGTAAGCTTCCCGGGCTTGTTTAAAATCGTGTCGGGTATTGAAATTTTTCCCACGTCGTGGAGCGCCGCCGCCATTGAAATCTTTTCAATTTCTTCCATAGGCAGCTTGTATTCGGGGTACATCTTTCCAAGCCTTATCATAAGCTTTTTGGTTATCGAGCATACGTTTTTAACATGCTTTCCCGTTTCGCAGTCGCGAAATTCTATTATATTCGCCAACGCCTCTACAATAGAGCTGCTCATTTTATTGAATTTGGCGACCTGCTCCGACACTATAACCTCAAGCTCGTTTTTATGGCTGTAAAGCTCCATAACGTTCTCGAGCTGCCTTTTTAAGAAATACGAAATATAGGGCTTTGTAATAATGTTTATGGCTCCGAGATTATACGCCTCCATAAGCATATCCCTGTCCTCGGCGCCCGTTACGATAAGCACGGGGATTTTTTCTATAAGTCCCGTTTCGTTCATATTTTTAAGCACGGCAAAGCCGTCGGTTTCGGGCATTATAAGATCCAAAAGCACGGCTCCCACATTCGGACAGCCGTTTATAATATCGATAGCCTCTTTTCCGTTTGAAGCCTCGATGACGTCGAACTCGTCTTTAAATATTTCCGCCAGCATGGCGCGGTTTATTTCAACGTCGTCAACAACCAAAATAGATTTGTTTTTTAATTCCATCGCAAAATCTCCCTAACATTCCTTATGAATACTTTTCGATACATTCCGTTATTTTCCGCTGTGTCGGCAGGATGTTTTCTATCGCGGTCTTTGCCTGAGCGACGCTTCCCTCCCTTAAAAGCCGGACAATCTCGGTGTAAGCGGTATAAAGGGGTTCAACGGAAAGATTTCCCGCGGCGCCCTTAAGAGCGTGGATTTTTTCGATTTCCTTATCGCGGTCCGCGTCGTCAAAATCCGCCGTGACCTGCGATTTTTTTACCATTTCCGCGAAGGATACAAGCATTCGCTTATAAAGATCCTCGTTGTTCATAAATCGAAAAATTCCGTCCTCGGTATTAACCCCAAGCTTATTCAATTCATTCAGCATAGTTTTCGATTCTCCCGTCTGTACAGTGTGAAAATATGCAAAAGCATTATACATTAATTTACAATAATTATATCATACCGTCAACTTCGTGTCAAGTAAAATCCTGTCGAAACGGGGCGAAAGCGTTTGGACGGTTTCGCCCTTAAAAAATATTCAAAAAATATTAAAAACATTGACATTTTTTGTGATTTATGATATTATCTAAAATAAGAAATGTATTTTATGCTATACAGACAAAGACGGGGGTGATAAATAAACATCGGAAACTTAGGACGTCGGTGAACAGGAAAGCGAGGGTGCATTGGAAAGTTCAGATAGGAAATCAGAAATTTTAGATGCATCGATGAAAATGGTATGCGAACACGGTTTATCATCGTTCACAACCAAAAAGGTTGCTTCGTATATGGGAATATCGGAGTCATTGATATATAAGTATTTTGTTTCAAAGGACAAGCTACTCTATAGCTGCTTTGAGGTAGTACACAGAAAAGTAGCGGCTCTTATGGAACGGGTAATCAATACGCCGATGACAGCGGAAATATCAGAGGTTGAATTTATCAAGCAAATGTGGTATTCGTATTTTAATTTGCTTGTAGATGAGGACTATCGCACAATATTTTATTTTTCATACAGAGACTCGAAATATATTAATACTGTTCTTGAACATGACAGCGAGGTTGTAAATTCATATTTCAGCGAGTTTGCGGAAATTGTGGATATGTTTGACAACAAGTATAAGATATTTAAGAGAGTGGACAGTCATTTTGTGTGGACGTATATACTCGATACGACTCTTTTGTTCGCGAAGCGTACCATTGTCGGTGATTTACCGAGAGGCAGCAAATATACGGATGATATTTGGACGCTGATTTTCGGGGGAATATGCGGAATACTGAATATATGAGAACAAGTATATTTCCGGTTCCGCTTTATTTTCGGAAATCGGGTAAGTAAGAATTTACTTACTTGAAAATATTTTTAATATCTGCTGCGAAAAACATTTCGATTTACCGGCAAATTTTTTTCCCTATCAGGTGAGTAATTACTCACCTGATGTTGATTTTATTAATTGAGTCGGAAAGGAGGAAAGCGGCTATGAAAAAAACGAACAAAATCATTGCGGTAATGATTATCGGCGCTTTGGCTTTGAGCGTCAGCTCCTGCGGCGCGACGCAAACCGCCCAAAACACGCCCGCTCCCGCGGCTACGCAGCAAGCGGTATCGGAAACGGTTAAAACAGGCGTTGTCATCGAAGCGTCCATGCACAACTTAACGATAGAAGCGATGGACGGCAGCACCTATTCTTTTATCAGCGACGACAGCACGGAAGTTATCGGCAGCAGCGAAAATTTAGGCGATACGGTTTCGGTTGAATTTGACGGCGAGTATCAGGAATATACCTTAGCGAAAAAGATACAGATCGTTGAAAAAGCCGATGAAAGCGTTTCGTCCTCGGCAACGGAGGTTACGGAAGCGCCGGCGGCCGCCAAAGAAACAACGGAGGAAAAATCATCTTCCGGCGGCGCGCAAAGCGAGAGCAAGTCCGCCGCGCCCAAATACATAACAGGCACGGTTACGGACGTTTCCATGAACAACATAACCGTTGAATGGAACGGCAGAAACTATACGATTCTTAAAACCGACAAAACGACGGTTGAAGGCGACGTAATCGTCGGCGCGACGGTTAGGGTTTATCATACCGGCGATATTGCCGACGGAGTGGAAGCGATAGATATCAGCGTTGTGGCGCCGGAACTCGCGAACAGCGATATAAAATACATAACGGGTACCGTTGTCGACGCTTCCATGAATACTATCGTAATCGAAAACGGCGGTCACAAATACAGCGTCTTAAAGGACGACAACACAAAATCGGATAATGTTGCTGTCGGCGATACCGTAAGAGTTTACCATAAAGGAAGCTATTCGGACGGTATGGTTGCGACAAGCATTATGAAACAATAAAAAATATTTATGAAGGAGTATAAAAGCTATGAAAAAATTTATCACATTAGCTATCGCGGCGGCTATGGTATTCGCAATGACCGGATGCGAAAGCGCGAAGGACGAGGTTAAGAACGCGGAGAACGACGCGAAGCAGGTCGTAGAAGACGTTGAAAACGACGCGAAGCAGGCTGTTGAAACCGCGGAGGGCGACGTAAAGGAAGCCGTAAGCAAAATCGAGGCGGAAGCCGTTGAACTCGAGCAGGACGTAAAGGACAAGTTCGATCAGGAGCTCGTCGCAATCCCGCAGGACGCCAAGCTTGCAAGGGAAAAGGCGATGGAGGCTGTAACGACGATTGAAGAGAAGGTCGGCGTCGATATAGACAGAGAAGCTACCGCCGAAACTCTTAACGGCGCGTGGAACGCGTACGCCGTTCTTGACGGCGCGAAATATATAACGCTTTCGAGCTTCGGCGTGGAAGGAGTCGACTTATACATGAACTCGGACAACGGCGAGGCTTCGCTCGTGTACGATATAGGCGACGAGGAGCCTGTCGCGAAGGGCGGCGCCTTCGAGATAACCGAAGGCGTCGCGGTATTCGACGGCGACCTCGCGGGAATGATCGCTTATATCGACCAATCCGATCCAAACACGCTCATGATGATCTCGACGGAGGACGGCTCAAGCCAGATATTTATGCTTAGCAAGTAATTTGAATTAAGAGAACAAGGAGAGTTAAAAATGGAAGCGAAAGGAAAAACATTTTTAAAAGTAACGGGAATATTATTGATAATCGAAGGCGTCATAGGCGTTATATCCTACGGTTTTATGACTCTCATACTCGGCGCGGGAACGCTTATCGCCAAGCCCGAAGGCGGCGCGTCGGTTATGATTATCGCGGCTTTGTATACGCTATCGGCGATAGTATCGCTGATCGCGGGTATTTTGGGAGTTAAAAACGCCTCGAACAAAGGCGCGGCGGGCAAATGTCTCGTATGGGGAATCATAAATCTCGCGCTGACGTTCGCGGCGGGCGTCTGGTCGCTATCCGGCGAAGGCTTTAGCTTCGGACACGTACTGTATACGTGCGTAGGCTTTATTATTCCTTCGCTATACGTAGCCGGAGCTTATTTAAACGAATAAGCGGGAAGGGATTGCGTTATGAGACTTAATGCGATAGATATAATTTCGTTAATTACTCTTATTGTTGAGATTACGTGGCGAATTATAATGGAAAACATTTCCGCTCCGCGCTGGATGCATTATGTCGAATGGGGACTGATTATTTTCATTTTCGTTCTTGTCGTTCTGCATATCGTATTCAAACGCATAGAAGGAAAGCGGAACGGATAAATAACCGGCGTCTCCGTCCGAAACGGGCGGAGACGAAACATTTATACATGTCTTTATACAGGGAGGAAACAAAAAATGACTTTATCTAAAAAACTGATCGCCGAATTTATCGGCACAATGGTACTCGTGATTATGGGCTGCGGAACGGCTATGCTCGTCGGCTGCGAATCCGCCGAAGGATGCGGATATATCCTGACCGCGCTGGCGTTCGGTCTGACTATCGTCGGCATGGCGTACTGCGTCGGCAACATTTCCGGCTGCCACATCAACCCCGCCGTATCGCTGGGCGTTTTGCTGACCGGCGGTATGAGCGTCAAGGAGTTTGTCGGATACGTAATCGCGCAGATTGTCGGCGCGCTTGCGGGCGCGTGCATACTCGCGATTATATTCACGGCGGGCGGCGTTCCCGATATGACGGAAGCGTTCGGCTCGAACGGACTCACGGGAGTAAACGGAAGCGTTATCGCCGGTATCGTTGTCGAAGTCGTGCTTACGTTTATATTTGTACTTACAATTCTCGGCGTTACCTCGCCGAAGGCGAAGCACGGCTCGTTCGGCGGACTTGTAATAGGTCTGACGCTTACGCTCGTACATATCCTCGGAATAGGACTTACGGGAACGTCCGTAAATCCGGCGAGAAGCATAGGTCCCGCGATCGTAGCGGCTATAACGGGCAATACCGAGCCTATCTCATGCGTATGGATATTTATCGTCGCTCCGCTGGTGGGCGCGGCGATTGCGGCGGTGGTATACAGATTTTTGGAAGCTCAAAAAGATTGATCGCTTATAAGTCCCTTTCGGGGATTTATAAATAAATAACAACCCTCAAAGATCTCTTGAATAATGGCGTTACGCCGTTTTTCAAGAGATTTTTTTA
>CAYRSG010000059.1:0-7934 GCA_964426905.1 uncultured Clostridium sp.
CGCCGGTACCATACGTTATTGTAGGGAAATAGCCCTTTGTGAGGTTTTCGCGGTATTGCTTGCCGTCTATCTCATAAACCGTGCCGTAATCTCCGTAATAAAAGCCTTTAGAGACGTCGCCGGTCGCCATAAGCGAAACGTCCGCGTCGCCGGACGTATAATCTTCGGCGTCTTCGCCGCTCTCCAAAGCCGTTTCCCCGATGTAATCTCCGTTTTCGGAAACTATTTCAGGCTCCTCCGTATCCGCGCCGGTATAATCCGTCCCGTCCGCGAACGCCGCCGGAGAAGCGGAAGCAAGCATCGCGGCGGTTACAAGCCACGATAAAATTTTTTTCATTTTCATTGTTTTCTCTCTCCTTTTCAGATTTTGTCGTCTTTTGAAGTAAGTGATTATTCACTCACCTCAAATTTAAAAAATAAAAGCGTTATTTTTATAAGATATTTTACCACATTCGGCATTTTACGGCAAGTCCTTTTTCCGTTTTTTTCTTAAATTTGTATTTATTATACAAACTCGTCCGTTATACGGACGGCTCTTTTTTAAAATTTTATAATTTTTTTCAAAATTTTCGTATATTTTCAGATATTTTTCCTTATTTAATATATACGTTGTTAAAAGCGCGGCGCTCCGAATTTCAACAAAAAGACTTGTCATATTTATAAAAATCTGATATAATGTATCTCGGATTAATATTTGAGAGGAGATTAGAATAGTGGGTAAAAAGGGAAGATACGGAGAATACGGCGGACAGTACGCCGCCGAAACTCTTATGAATACGCTTATTGAACTTGAAAACGCGTTCGTCAGATATAAAGATGACGAAGAATTTTTAAAAGAGCTTAATTTTTATCACAGACAGTACACCGGCAGACCCTCGCTTATGTATTACGCCGATAAATTGACAAAGGATATCGGAGGAGCGAAGATTTATCTGAAGCGCGAAGACTTAAATCACACGGGCGCTCACAAGATAAACAACGTAATAGGTCAATGCCTCCTCGCGAAACGAATGGGAAAGAAAAAGGTTATTGCCGAAACGGGAGCCGGACAGCACGGCGTGGCGACGGCGACATTCGCGGCGGTACTGGGACTTGAGTGCGACGTGTACATGGGAATCGAGGATACAAAAAGGCAGTCTCTTAACGTATTCCGAATGAATCTTCTCGGAGCCGAGGTTCACCCGGTAACAACGGGAACCGGAACGCTGAAGGACGCGTGCAACGAAGCTATGCGCGCGTGGTGCGCGCATGCGGACGATACGTTTTACGTACTCGGTTCCGCCGTCGGACCCCACCCGTATCCGGAAATTGTGAAATTTTTTCAAAGCGTTATAAGCAAGGAAACAAGAGCGCAGATAATGGAAGCCGAAGGACGTATTCCCGACGCCGTTATGGCGTGCGTCGGCGGAGGCTCGAACGCAATCGGAATGTTCGCCGATTTTATAGACGAGCCGTCGGTTAAACTGTACGGCGCGGAAGCGGCGGGAGACGGAGTCGACACCGGACGTCACGCTGCGACAATTGCCGGCGGAAGCGTCGGAGTGCTTCACGGAATGAAATCTTTGTTCCTTCAGGATGAGGGCGGAAATATTATGCCTGTTTACTCGATATCCGCCGGACTCGATTATCCCGGCATAGGACCGGAGCATGCGAATCTGGCGAAAACCGGACGCGCGCGGTATTACCCCATAACCGATAAGGAGGCTGTCGACGCGTTTGTGTACCTTTCGCGCATGGAAGGTATTATACCCGCGATAGAATCGGCTCACGCAATCGCGCTGGCGCGTAAAATAGCTCCGAAAATGGGCGGGGACGAAATACTTGTAATCTGTCTTTCGGGACGGGGCGACAAGGATGTTTATTCCGTCGCGAAATATCTCGGACAGGATGTAGAGGAACAATAAAACTCCTCAAAGGGGGCGCTTAACGCGGCGCCCCTTTTGAGAAAACGATGGAATCTAAACGGTTCGGCAAACGAACCGTATGCATCCGGCGCGGCGGTTCGTCCGCATATTATCAGCGCATCATATTCACTGCGGTATCTATGACGGAACCGATATTTTTAAAAACGCCCTCTGTTTTTTTGGCGATTTTATGACGCTCGCGGTCTGACGCCGGGTCGGTTATCATCGTAACGGCCGCGCCTACGACAAGACCCGCCGCCATGCCTTTCATAAATCCTGAAAAATTATGCATTACTGTTACCTCCTCGTTTATTTGATCCGATATTATTATTGAACGAAAAGCGGTTCGTTAAACAGAGAATTGCTGAACAATATTCAAAAAAAATACGGTGTAAAGAAAATTTAACAGAATTTATTGTTGACGAACAAGCGATAGTGTTATACTATATATATAATTGGATTTTTATAAGTTTTTTACCGATGATACAGAAAGGCTATGGTATATTATGGCAATTATAAGACCGTTCAGAGGATACAGATATAATACCGAAAAAATAACAAATCTCGGTTCGGTGGTTTCTCCGCCGTACTATAATATGAAAAAAGAAGACAAAGAGGCTCTTTATGAAAAAAGCGAATATAATTCCGTTCGTCTCTTTTCCGGAGAGAAGTATGATGACGATAACGAGCGTAATAACACCTTCACAAGAGCGAAGGATTGCCTCGACAAGTGGATAGAGGAAGATATCCTTGTCCGCGATGAAGAGCCGGTTATATATATGTACGAACAGATAATTGAGATTTCCGGTATTATGTACTCAAATATCAGCTTTGTGGCGCTTGTTAAGCTCGAGGAGACGTCGAGCGGAGTTATAATGCCGTGTGAAAAGCTGCATGAGGTTTCCATGGGAGACCGCTATAAGCTGCTTGAAGCAACTAATGCGGACATAAGCATGATAAGCTGTCTTTATGTCGAGCAGGAAAAGGATTTGTTCAATCTTATGAACGAGCTCAAGGAAGAAAAGCCGGACGTTGAGTTTTCGTCCGATGACGACGTGCAGCAGAGACTGTGGAAAATTACGTATAAGCCGACGATAGATTTTATCGTTGAGCATTTTAAGGATATCGCGCTTTATATAACCGACGGACAGACGAGATATGAGACTTGCCTGAAATACAGAAATTACATGAAGGCGAACAATCCGAATCATACGGGAAACGAGCCGTACAACTATATGATGGTATCGATGTCGAATTCAAAATCCGACGGACTTGTCGTTCTTCCGATGCACAGACGCGTAAAGACTCCGAGAAATTTCAGCGAGGCGATGTTCATCGCGAGCGCGCAGGACCATTTCAAGGTAGAGAAGATTATCGTAGATTCAAACGACGAAACCTTTGTGCAGACAATGATTAAGCAGATAGCGACGGTAAAATCGGAGACAAGAATCGCGGCGTACTGCGGAGGCGATTATTTTTACAGAATGGTTCTTACCGATAACGACTATATAAAGAAGGAAATTTATCCGGAAATGTCAAAGGAATACTGCCGTCTCGATATAGTCGCGCTGAATAAGCTCATTATAGAGGACGCCCTGCATATCGACGAGGAGCATTACGACGAGTATGTGTCTCCCACAAGAAGCTACAACAAGTGCTATGAGGACGTCAAAAACGGCTGCTATGATATTATGTTTATACTAAACCGCGCGGGAGTCGAGCAGATAAGAAATATAACCGCTGTGGGCGAAAGACTGCCGGAAATGACGGTAAGCGTTTTTCCGAAGCCTTCGGTAGGCGTTATAATTAATTTGAAAGAGGATTAATAAAAGCGGATTTTTGAATATTTTTAGGAGTGATTGCCAAATGACGGAGTTATGCGTTATATTCGGCGGTAAATCGCCGGAACACGATATTTCAAGGAAATCGGTTACGTCTATTTTAAATAACCTTGATAAAAGCAAATATAATATTTCTGTTATAGGGATAACGAAAGAGGGGGCGTGGTATCTGTATACCGGCGACTTCGCCCGCATAGAAAGCGGAGAATGGGAGAAAAACGACGCCTATAAGAAAAAAGCGATACTCTCGCCGGACGCGGAGGATAAGGCGATACTTGTATTCGAGGGTGAAAGAGTAACGAAAATACATCCGGACGTGATTTTTCCCGTGCTGCACGGCGAATTTGGCGAGGACGGCGCTATACAGGGACTTTTTGAGCTTTCGGGAATTCCGTACGTCGGAATGGGAGTAATGGCGTCGGCGAACAGCATGGACAAAACTTCGTCAAAGATTGTTTTCGCAAGCGCAGGCATACCGCAGGCTGACTGGGTTGTCGCGACGGCAAACGACGATTACGAAGAAAAGATGAACGAAATTGAGGAAAAGCTCGGTTATCCGTGTTTTGTAAAGCCGGCGAGAACAGGCTCGTCGTTCGGAGTCGGAAAGGCGCGCAACAGGACGGAGCTTAAAGACGCGATAAAAAAAGCGGCGAAATTTGACAGAAAAATTCTTGTCGAGGAAAATATAGACGGACACGAGGTAGAGTGCGCGGTTCTTGGCAACGAAGACCCGAAAGCGGCGACAGTGGGTGAAATTATGCCGACTGTTGAGTTTTACGATTTTGACGCTAAGTATAACGATAATTCCACAAAGCTTAAAATTCCCGCGGATTTGCCGGCGGCAACTATCGAGCGGATACGGGAATACGCGCTGAAGGCGTTTAAGGCGCTTGACGGCAGCGGTCTTTCAAGGGTTGACTTTTTTGTAAAATACTCCGACGGAAGCGTTGTTTTAAACGAGATAAATACGCTTCCCGGTTTTACAAATATAAGTATGTATCCCAAGCTGTGGGAAGCTGTAGGAGTGAAATACAGCGAGCTTCTTGACAGACTTATTGAGCTTGCGGAAAAGAGAGTAAGATAATGAATAACAAAAGTATAGGAGTTTTTGACTCGGGGCTGGGCGGACTTACCGCCGTAAAGCAAATAATGAGCGAGCTTCCCGATGAAAAAATCATATATTTCGGAGATACGGGCAGAGTGCCGTACGGCACTCGCTCGCGTGATACGATTTTAAAGTACGCCAGAGGCGATATAAGATTTCTCAAAACCTTCGACGTGAAAATTATCGTAATAGCCTGCGGAACGGCAAGCTCCGCCGCTCTTCCTATGATAAAACATGAGTTTGACATTCCGATTGTGGGAGTAATTGACGCGGCTGTATACGCAGCGGTACGCGCGACAAAAAATAAAAAAATAGGCGTTATAGGGACGCCCGGAACGATAAAAAGCGGCGAGTATGAGAAACAGATAAAGGAATTTGACCGCTCCGTGCAGGTATACTCAAAGGCTTGTCCTCTTTTTGTACCGCTTGTTGAAAATGGTCATTTTGACACACCGGTAACAAAATTGGTGGTTGAGGAATATCTTGAAGAGATACGCGCAAAGGGCGTGGATACACTGATACTCGGCTGCACGCATTATCCTTTGCTTGAAAAAGTTATAGGCGGGTACATGGGCGGCGGAGTCGAGCTTATTAACTCCGGCGCGCAGGTCGCGAAGTATTTAAAAAAGAAGCTTACAAACGATGACATGCTCCATGACGGTGAAAAAGATAAGAACCGTTACAGATATTATGTCAGCGACGATGTTTCGAGCTTTGAAGAGCTTGGCGGAATATTCCTTGAAAGAGAAATAAACGGGCAGGTGAATAAGATTGACATTGAAAAATACTGATAATGAATATAAAATTATCGTCAGCAACAAGCAGACTATAGATAACAAGACAGATACTATAGAGGAAACAGCCTTCGGCAGCTATTATGAAAAGCACGGAAAGCAGTATGTATTGTATAAAACCGATAATAACGGAAACAAAATTTCAACCGTGATAAAGCTGGACGGGAACAAAATTACAATAAAAAGAAAAGGGGCTGTAAGCTCGGATATGACGTACAGTATCGGAGCAAAGCGCTCGTTTACGTACGCGCTCCCGTTCGGAACCGTAGAAATGGAAATCGAAACGGGAAGAATTTTTTCAAATCTCGCGGAAAACGGCGGAGTTATAGAGCTTGTATACACTTTGACGGCTCAGGGAGAAAAGTATTTTAATAACATGAAAATAACGGTAGCTAAGAGGTAAAAATATGAGAAAGAAATTAACGGCGGCTCTTTTAGCCGCTATAACGTTTACAGCGTCTGTACATGTATTCGCCGCCGATTCAAAGGAAACGGAAGCGAACATAGCCGCGGAGCAGGAAACGCTCTACAGCGGAGAATATAACGCGTTTGATGAAATCGCGGGATTTCTTGCCGAAAATTATATAGATGAAAATCTTGACAAAGACAAGATAACCGCAATGGGACTTTCGGGATTGCTTGAAGGAAACGAGGAGCTGCTCGTAAAGCTTCTGAAGTCAACGCTCGAAAGTATGGACGACTACAGCGAGTTCTTCACCGCCGAGGAGTATAAGTCGTTTCAGGAAAGTCTTGAGAAAACTTTTTACGGTATCGGAATTGTTATGAAACAGTCGGAGGACGGCTTTGTCGAAATAACGGGTTTCACGGAGGAAAACGGCGCGGCTCAGAAAGCCGGCTTTAAAGAGGGAGATAAAATATGCGCCGTCGACGGTAAAGACGTTACCGGTAAAACGCTTAGCGAGGTTAGGGAAAAGGTAATAGGCGAGGAAAATACCCAGGTAAAAATCACGGTTTTAAGAGACGATCAGAAAATCACTCTGACGGCGACGCGCGTAGCGGTGCATGAAAACACTGTTTCCGGAGGCGTTTTGAAAGGAGATATCGGATATATCTCAATCAGCTCGTTTAATTCAACAACAGCGTCGGAATTTAAAGACGCGCTTGATAACATGCGTAAAAACGGCGTGAAAAATATAATTATGGATTTGAGATATAACGGCGGCGGAATTGTGACTGCGGCTGTTGAAATTGCGCAGCAGATTGTGCCTAAAGGTAAAATCGTCGATGTAAAATACAGAGACAGCAGGTATGATATTACATATAACTCGGAGCTTTCAAAAAAGGAATTTGATTTTATTGTGCTTGTAAATGAGAATACGGCTTCGGCTTCGGAAATTCTGGCGAGCGCGGTTCAGGATTCCGGCGCGGGAATCCTTCTCGGCACGACAACGTTCGGAAAAGCGGTTATTCAGAGCATGTTTCCGCTTACAAACGGCGCGGTTATAAAGCTGACTGTCGGACAGTATATCACGAGAAACGGAAACGCTATAAATCATACCGGACTTACGCCTGACGAGTATGTGGAAAATACCACGTCGTCAATCGATACGTCAGGGTATGCTCAATTCGATTTTAAAACAAGAAACGCTCTCGGCAGCTCGCATGAAAATGTAAAAGCCGCGAAGCAGAGATTAAAAGTCCTCGGATTATATACCGGCGACGCGGAAAACGATGTTTTTGACACGGATTTTAAAGAAACGATAAAGAGCTTTCAGCAGGCGAACGATCTGTTTGCATACGGCGTGCTGGATATTGTGACGCAAGTGAAAATCGACGAGTTGTTCTCTTCTATAGAAGTAACGTCCGATGAGCAGCTGAAGGCGGCTTATGCGAAATTTGGCGGAAAGGAAGAGGATTTGTATGCGCAGTAATTATGAAATAAATATTTTTTAAATTAGGTATTGCATTTTCTTCAATTTTTTGTTATAATAATTTAGTAAGCTGTTTGCTTAAATATTTTGGTAAAAACGGATTTTCCGTTTTTATATATGAGGATTAGGCCGCGCGCCCCTCCTCGGCGTTGACTTTGCGCCGTGTAAAAAATTTCAAAGTCATTTTTGCGGATATGGCGGAATTGGCAGACGCGCATGATTCAGGTTCATGTGGGGCGACCCATGCAGGTTCAAGTCCTGTTATCCGCACCATAACGGCTGTTCTTACAGAACCTGAACTTGTTTTGTAAGAACAGTTTTTTTATTTTAACTTGCACTAACGGCATAATAACGCAAACATTATCTGTCTTGGCGGCAGAGTGACCGGCAGAGAGCTT
>CAYRSG010000060.1:0-7933 GCA_964426905.1 uncultured Clostridium sp.
TCCTATTACGGCGAGGACGGCAATTACCGCACAAGCGTTGTAAATTACGCCGGTCGCAAGCTCGTTAACGACGAAAAAGCGGTATACTCTTACCGCGACGGTAAATTTAAGGCAAGCGACTATTCTGTTGCAGACGAGATTGACGTTGATATTGACATGAGCTTCGCCGTCGTTAATCTCAACGGCAGATATCTCGATTTTGACGGCGTTATCCGCGATGACCGCACGCTTGTTCCGATGCGCGAAATTGTCGAGGGTCTCGGCGGAACGGTGGACTGGGACGGGCAAAATCAGTCCGTAAGAGCCGTTATCGACGGCAAAACGATTGACCTTAAAATAAATTCCGATATTATGACGGTGAACGGCTCGGACAATGTCCTTGACGTTCCCGCGCAGATTATTAACGATAAAACGATGCTGCCGCTGAGAGCCGTCTCGGAAGCTGTCGGCGCGGACGTTGACTGGAACGCGAAGCTGCGATGCGTATACATTACAAAATAAAATCATAAACATGATCAAATCAGGGACTGTAAAAATCCTCCGCCAAAGATTTTACAGTCCCTGTTTTTTTCTACAGACGGCGCGCAAGTTTTTCCGTATTTTCACGGCGAAATTCCTCAAATCTGTCCTCCGCTATCGCGTTTCTTATTCTCTCCATAAGCTCGTTATAAAAATAAAGATTATGAAGCACCGCAAGACGCATACCAAGCATTTCCTTAGCCTTAAACAAATGACGCATATACGCTCTCGTGTAATTGCGGCATGCCGGACAGCCGCACTCCTCGTCAATCGGGCGCGTGTCAAGCTCATACTTCCGATTCATAAGGTTCATCGTGCCGTTTCGCGTGAATATAAACGCGTGACGCGCGTTTCTCGACGCGATTACGCAGTCGAAGAAATCAACGCCCCTCGCTACGGACTCGATAATATTCGACGGCGTTCCGACTCCCATAAGATATCTCGGCTTATTTTCGGGAGCGTGGGGCAGCGTGACGTCGAGAATATGATACATCTCCTCATGACTCTCCCCTACCGCCAGACCTCCTATAGCGTATCCGGGCAGGTCAAGCTCCGCTATTTTCTTCATATGCTCTATTCTTATATCATCGTACGTTCCTCCCTGATTTATGCCGAACAGAAGCTGATTTTTATTTATCGTATCGTCAAGCGAATTGAGCCTGTTCATTTCGTTTTTGCATCTTACAAGCCACCTGTATGTTCTGTCGCAGGAGTCCTTTACGTATTTATACGGCGCGGGATTTTCTATGCACTCGTCGAACGCCATGGCGATTGTTGAGGCAAGATTTGACTGAATACGCATACTTTCCTCGGGTCCCATAAATATTTTACGACCGTCGATATGCGAATTGAAGCTGACGCCCTCCTCCGTTATCTTGCGTAAACCCGCGAGCGAGAACACCTGGAAGCCGCCGCTGTCGGTCAGTATAGGTCTGTCCCAGTTCATAAACTTATGCAGTCCGCCGAGCCGCTTTACGACGGTATCTCCCGGTCTTAAATGAAGGTGATATGTGTTCGACAGCTCCACCTGACATCCTATTTCCTTTAAATCCATACTGCTTACCGCGCCCTTTATGGCGGCTATCGTGCCGACGTTCTGAAAAACGGGAGTCTTCACCACGCCGTGTACGGTATGGAATTCACCAAGTCTCGCCTTGCCGTCCGTATGCAAAATTTTAAACATCTTGTTTCTGCCTTTCGTTTTTTATGTATTCATTAAAGTCTTTTATATGCCGCCCCGCATTATCTGTAACCGCCCTGTCAAGCGCAAACGGCTTCGCGTTAAGTATGCCGCCGAGAACCTCGTTAACGCTGAAATTCTCCGCGCTGTAAACGGTTTTTCCGTAATTTATATCAGACAGGACGTTTCTCGTCTTATCCGAGTACGCCATTGCGGCAAGCGGTATTCCCATCCTCAGAGCGAGAATTACGCAATGAAGCCTTATTCCGAGAATAACGCCGCACCGCTTCATATGAGACAGCATCTCCCGTATATCGGTATAACGGATTATTTCGGTTTTTTCCCTATACTTCATTGCGCCGTATATCTTTTGCGCGTACAAAAAATCATTTTCCTCCCCGCTGTCAAAACACAGCAGGAGAACTTTTTTTCCTGTTTCCCTTATATATCCGTCCGCGATTTCGGCAAGCTTTCCGCTATGCGCGCTTTTATGCGCGCTTATTCCGAGAGCGTTTTCGCCGTCCGTATCCGGTATCAGCGAATCGGGCGTAGAAAATACCATATCCGGATATTTCCCGCAGTTTACACGCGGCGTATTTTTTGTTATATAATCATACGAAAAGCTGTCGCGCACCGTAATGAAATCGTATCCCCTCAACTGTCTGTTTACGACAATCTCGGCGGCTTTACTTATAAACGGGCTTATGTTGCAGTTTACGGCGGCGGTTATCGGCGCGTACTTTTTTTCGGCGCGCATATCGCGCATACGGTAAAGTATTCCCTTATTGTTTCCGATTAGGAAACCCGAGCCTGTAACCTTGAGATAACAGTCAAAACCGCTTTTCGCGTTCGCGTACATAATATTACCGTACTTGATTTTTTTTGACCTAATATACAGCTCATGCTCCGAAAGTCCGTCCGCGGCAAGCGCCAGCATAAGGTCGTCTCCGAGATTGGAGTCAAAATATCCGTCAAGCAATATCCTCATTTTTCCCACCTGCCGCTGTATTTTTTCGCCAAAAAAAGGCGTGCGTTCGCCGGCGACAGACACATCGCCGAAAGAAAAAGTCTGTGCTTTATCTTACAGTTTCTTTTAAGCGCTTTCCTCGCGTAGCTTACGTAATCTCCCGACAGCGCCCTCTTTGCCGCGTCGGGACACGAGACGGCGCACAGTCCCGCCGTATACGCTATTACCATAGCCGCGGTATATGATACCGCGCTTCTCAGCTCGTCCTCCGCGTTATTCAGAAAATCAGCGAACAGCGCGCTCACGCCCTCTATTCGCGCGCTCGCGTCAGAGTGAAAATGACTGCTCTCATACTGATAATAATTGTAGTAAGGCTCTTTTATAAAGCTTATTTTATTTATCGCCGCGAGCAGGTCAAGATTAAAGCGCAAATCCTCGGAAAAATATATTCTAGTATCCTTGAATTTAATTCCCGTTTTCTCGAGAAAGCTCCTTTTTATCAGCTTGTTGCAGACCTCGTAGCTATGGACGCACGGAGTGAAATAAGCGTCCGCGTACGCGCCTCTGCCGACGATTACCGCCGTGCGGCTCTCACACGAAAGCTGAATTTTTCTGCTTCCGTCGGGATATATATCATATATGTTGCATTGAACGACGTCTGATTTATCCTCCTTTGCTCTTTTGTACATTTTTTCGAGCATTTCCTTTTCAATCGTATCGTCCGCGTCCACAAACGCTATATACTCGCCCGACGCCTTCTCCATGCCGGCGTTACGGGCAAATCCCTGTCCCATATTCGGCTGCGAGATAATCCTCAGCCTGTTATCCCCGACGCTTTCAAGAACGGACAGAGTTCCGTCGTCGGAACCGTCGTTCACGGCAATTACCTCAATATTCCCAAGCGTCTGCGACAGAACGCTCTCAACGCATCTTCCGATCAGCTTTTCGCCGTTATACACGGGAATTATCACACTTACCGCAGTTTCCATAAGTCCTCCGCCTGTTTTTTTTAATGCTTCTATGTTATAATATCACAAAGATATTTTTTTGTAAATACTTATAATTGACTGCTTGGCAAAAGCATGTTATACTTATTATAGGATTCTTATAAGGGGGGAACGCTGTGGCGCCGGTTCTGAGTATTATAGTGCCTGTTTTTAACGTACGGGCGTTTCTCCCGAAATGTCTTGAAAGTATTCTGTCGCAGACCTTTACCGATTTTGAACTGATTATAGTCGACGACGGCTCCGACGACGGAAGCGGCGAAATATGCGACGGCTTCCGTGAAAAGGACGGCAGAATAAAGGTTATTCATAAAGCGAACGACGGCGTTGTCAGCGCGCGCAAAACGGGGCTTAGCGCCGCGGAGGGAATGTATGTGGGATATGTTGACGGCGACGACTGGATCGAGCCGCAGATGTACGAAAATATGCTGGGTTATATGGAAGAGTATAACTGCGACCTCGTTATGTGCGACGTGACCCACGAAAACAAAACGTTTCCCATGTCGTCCGGCGGCACAAATATGGATATCAGAGGCGGTTATTACGATTACGACGATATTAAAGAAAAAATTCTTCCAAACATGATTTACGCGGGAGAGTTTTATAAATTCGGCATTTACCCCGTTATCTGGAACAAGCTCTACAAAAGGGAAAAGCTGCTTGCTCATCAGATGGCTGTGAGCAACGATATTAAAACCGGCGAGGACGCGGCGTGCGTATATCCGTATATTTTTGACTCGAAGAGTATGTACTTTATAAAAAACGCGGTAATGTATCACTACAGATACTCCGATACTCAGATGACTCAATCGTACGACTATATGCACTTTGAGCATTTTAAAGCGCTGTATACTTTCTTCTCGCATACGGCTATCGCTTCATCTCCGTACTCGGCGCAGCTTGACTACTACTATTCATATCTTACTAAAATAGCCGTAAGCAACGAGCTGAGAAAGGAAAACAGACTTCCCATACGTCAAAAGCTGAAAAATATTAAAAAAATATGCGCGTTCGCGTCAGACGAAGGATTTGTGAACAGAATATGCCTGCCCTCCGGCGCGCACAGCCTGTATTTTAGGCTGCTGAGGAAAAACAAGCCCTTCCTGCTTATGCTGGGCGTATATACTGTAAGGATTATTCAAAATCTGCTTAGGTGATTGATATGCGGACAAAACAACTTAACGCCGGCTTTATACTGTCGTATGCCGCGATTATTATCCAAAGTCTTATAAGCGTTATTTACACGCCCGTTATGCTCCGCCTTCTCGGTCAGAGCGGCTACGGGCTTTTGCAGCTTGCGATATCGGCGGCGTCCGCTCTCGGTATTCTCAGCTTCGGCTTCAACGGCTCGTATCTCCGCTTTTATTCAAAATACAAGGCTGTAAACAATACGCGCGCTATAGCCTCGCTTAACGGAATGTTCGCCGTTATTTTCGCCGCGGCGGCGGCGCTTGCTCTCGGCGCGGGAAGCGTTATCGCCGTTAACGCCGGAAAAATTTTTTCGCGGTCTATGACCTTTGACGAGCTTTCCTGTCTGAAAATACTTCTGGAAATAATGACCGTTAATCTTGCCGTATCTTTTCTGTGCAATATATTTGATTCATATATCGTATCTCAGGAACGGTTTGTTTTTCAGAAGCTGCTCGTCATAGTAACGTCGATTCTCAATCCCATGCTTACGTTTCCGCTGCTGTTAGCCGGAAAAGGACCCGTGTCCGCCGCCGCGTGTATGACGTTTATTACGTTTATACGCTTCGCGGCAAGCTCATTTTTCTGCGTTAAGAAGCTCGGGATGAAATTTCTGTTCTCGTTTGATTCGGCTGTATTCAAACGCCTTTCCGTATTTTCGTTTTTTGTATTTCTGAATATCGTAAGCGACCAGATAAACTGGAATGTTGACAAAACGCTGCTAGGAATATTCAAAAATCCTCAGAGCGTAACGGTTTATTCCGTCGGCTCGCAGTTTAACAGCTATTTTCTGACCTTCTCCTATGCGCTTTCCTCCGTCCTTTCACCGAAAGCGTACAGACTCGTCGCCGATAACAAGGACGGTAAATCGATTTCCTACTTTTTCGCAAGGTTCGGCAGAATACAATTTCCTATTATGTCGTACATTTATATGGCGTTTTTAGCCGTCGGCGAGCAGTTTATAAAAATATGGTCCGGTCTCGACACGCCCGTTCCCTATTATACGGCTCTGCTCCTGATTACTCCTCTGCTTTTCACCTCCGCTCAGTCAATCGGCATAGAAATTCAGCGCGCCAAGGACATGCACCGCTTCCGTTCCGCGCTCTATTCTGTGATTGCTGTAGGAAACATACTGCTTAGTATTCCGCTTTGTATTAAATTCGGCGAAATAGGCTGCGCGGCGGGAACATGCGCATGTCTGATTTTGGGAAATATCATTATTATGAATATATATTATCATAAAAAAGTCGGCGTTGATATTCCGTATTTCTGGAAACAGATTTTAAAATTTATTCCGTCGCTGATACCGTCCGCGGCCGCCGTAATTATTGTAAAAAGTCTCGCGACGGACAGTATGGTTTCCGTTGCCGCCGGCGCGGCGGCGTTTACGGTAATATACTGGGTTTCAATGTATTTTCTGGGTTTTGGCAATAAAGAAAAAAAATATATTTTATCGGTAATGAAAATAAGACGTAAAACAAAGTAAAAACCGCCGCGGCGGCCGACGTCCTTTCCCCCCGCGAATGCTGTAAACCGTAATTTAACTCGACAGCCGCGATATAAATTTCAACACGCTTCCGACACGCAGAAGGTTGGGCGGTAGCCTATATTATTTTCAAACGATTCCCTTATCATTTTTGCGGCGTAGTCGATTTTGTCGTCCTCAACTACCGTTATGACTCCGTTTTTCCACGTTCTCGCCGCGGCGACGCCGTCAATTCCGCGGCAGCAGCGCGCAAGGAACATATGCTCGTTCCCGATATTCCAGAAGCGTTCCATTGATTTCTGAGACGTCTTCATTTCACGGAACAGCGTCTTTATATCGCAGCGTCCGAGCGCTTTGGCGGCGCTTTTAACGCGCGCGTTTTCATTCACAAGATGATACATATATCTGAGAGCGGTTTTGTCTTTTACATATGCTGAAACCGCGTTAAATATTTCAGGCGTAATGTCGGCTATCGAGCCGACGTGCGGATATAATTCGCGTATCCGCCCGAAAATTTTGCTTATAGGCTCCGAACGGTCCTTTTCTTTTTCTGTGCAATGCGCCGACAGCAGCTTGTAGCCGGAAAGCGGAAGCGGGAGACTTTTCGGTTCTCCGGACGATATCAGCGAGCAAAAGCCCTTTTTCGCGGCGATTATTCCGATATATTGGTTCATGTTTTCCCCTCCGCCCGCCATAGCCGCCGTTTCAAGTATGCCGGCTTCCGCGCCGCTCGCCTTCATAACCGACTGCGCAAGGGTTACGGCAAACGCTTCTTTTTTCGGAAGAAACTCGGGAATCGAACATTCATAAAGGATCTGCGCGCCGTTTATATTATATCGCGTAAGTCTGTTTATAAGCTTTGCCATCCGTTCGTCTTCTCCGCGCAGAAGCTCCGGCGGCGTTCCGAAAGTATAAGAAAACGCCTGAGCCGACGCGACGTCCTGTATATTTACCATGTCGGAGCCGAGACGTCTGGCAAACATTTTAACTCGCATCGAGAGCGCGCAGGTGAGAGACGGCGCGTACTCGACCGAGCTGTGTCCGAGCAGATCGCACAAAAGTCCGTTTGACGTAAAATGCAGAAAGTTATCCGACGAATCAAACCTTTTATAAAAATCTTCCTTTAATTCCGGCAGGTTCAAGAAAATCACTCCTTTTTTCGTATTTTACCCGAAAACGTCAAAATAAATCCGTAAATAGGCATATTGTCTGTTATGATATAATTGATAGGTGACAAAAAAAAGAAGAGAATAGTTCCAAAATATGATATAATGTTTAATGAATAAGAAAAACATTAGTAAAGGAGCTATTCTCATGGTTAGTATAACAGAAAATGCACGTTTTCGTCAACGTGTAATTAAATATTCAATGAAAAAAGGCGTCAGCGCCGCAAGCAGATACTTTCGGGTATCAAGAAATGCAATATACGAATGGAAGCACAAATACGACGGCACATGGCAAAGCCTGAAGGACAAAAGCCATCGACCTAAGAGTCATCCCAAGCAGCATACTCCGGAGGAACACGCCCTGATTGTGCGCTACTATCATCGCAACAAGGATGATAAGATAGTTCTGTGGGATAAAATCCG
>CAYRSG010000061.1:0-7251 GCA_964426905.1 uncultured Clostridium sp.
TTCGTATAGACGAAGGCGAAATCGAGACTATCGCGCACTACAAGGCGGCGAATTACTTCTCCCCCGGCGTTGATTTTATAATCGACGTCGGCGGTCAGGATATGAAGTGTATGAAAATCAAGGACGGCGTAATTGACAGCATTATGCTTAACGAAGCATGTTCCTCCGGCTGCGGCTCGTTTATACAAACCTTTGCGGAGGGTCTCGGACTTGATACGATAGAATTTTCAAAAGAGGCTCTTGACGCCGAAAATCCCGTTGACCTCGGCACGCGCTGCACGGTGTTCATGAATTCGCGCGTTAAACAGGCGCAGAAGGAAGGCGCGACTGTAGGAGACATAAGCGCGGGTCTGTCCTACTCTGTTGTCCGCAACGCGCTCTATAAGGTTATAAAGCTCCGCGACCCGAATCAAATGGGTGAAAACATCGTCGTTCAGGGCGGTACGTTCAACAACAACGCTATACTGCGCTGTTTTGAGCTTTTAACCGAAAAAGAGGTTATCCGTCCCGATATCGCCGGTATAATGGGCGCTTTCGGCTCTGCGATTATCGCTAAGGAACGCTGGAAAGGCGGTCAGTGCGATATTCTCCGCGACGATGAGCTTGACTCGTTTACATTCGATACATCGCTGACGCGCTGTCAAAAGTGTAATAACCATTGTCAGCTTACTATAACGGAATTTTCCGACGGCAGCCGATTTGTATCAGGCAACCGGTGCGAACGCGGCGCGGGACTTGAAAAACCGAAAAAACAAATGCCGAATATGTTTGACTACAAATACAGAAGAGCGTTCGAGTATAAGTCTTTAAAAGCCGAGGACGCGCCAAACGGTATAATCGGTATTCCGAGAGCGCTGAATATTTACGAAAACTATCCGCTGTGGTTCACGTTCTTTACGGAACTTGGTTTCTCGGTAAGGATTTCGGGAAGAAGCACACATCAGCTCTACGAAAAGGGCATTGACTCAATCCCCTCGGAAAGCGCGTGCTATCCCGCGAAGCTTGTTCACGGTCATATTCAGGACCTTATCGACAAGGGTATAAAAACTATATTCTATCCGTGTATTCCATATGAGCAGATAGAATATTCCGACGCGGGCAATCACTTTAACTGCCCGATGGTAACTTCGTATCCGGAGGTTATATATAATAATATGGACGTTGTCAGAAGCGGCGATATTAAATTTATGTATCCGTTTATAAACCTTGCCGACAGACCGTCGTTTAAGCGCCAGATGATGAAAGCCCTGAAGGATTACGGCTTTACCAAAGCGCAAATAGACTCCGCCGCGGATAAAGCTTTCGCGGAATTGCAGAATTACAAACGCGATATACGCGCTAAAGGCGAAGAAACGCTAAAATGGCTTGACGAGCATGACGAGAAAGGAATTGTCCTCGCGGGTCGTCCGTATCATATCGATCCGGAAATAAATCACGGCATACCCAATATGATAACATCGCTCGGCTTCGCTGTGCTTACGGAGGACTCAGTCGCGCATCTCGGTCATCTCGAACGCGATATAAGAGTCGTCGACCAGTGGGCGTATCATACAAGGCTGTATGAGTCGGCGGCGCAGGTAATAAAAAATCCGCGCCTTGAGCTTATACAGCTCAATTCCTTCGGCTGCGGACTCGACGCGGTAACTACCGACCAGGTTCAGGAAATTATTCAGTCGCATGAGAAGATTTACACAACGCTCAAAATTGACGAGGTCTCAAACCTTGGCGCCGCGCGAATACGCGTACGCTCGCTTAAGGCGGCTGTAAAAGAGCGTGACGCAAGCGACTTTATCCCTCATAAGATTGAGGACTATACTATAAACAGAGTAAAATTTACCAAGGAAGAAAGGGCAAAGCACACTATTATATTCCCGCAGATGTCCCCTACCCACTTCGGTATGTTCGAGGCGGTTTTGCGCGCAAACGGTTACAACGCGCTTGTGCTTGAACACGCGACGGCGGAAGACGTCGAGGCGGGCTTAAAGAGCGTAAACAACGACGCGTGCTATCCGTCAATCATGGTAACGGGTCAGCTTGTGAACGCTTTTGTAAGCGGCAAGTGCGACCCTGACAACACGTCTGTTATGATCACGCAGACAGGCGGAGGCTGCCGTGCGACAAACTACATAGCCTTTATCCGTAAAGCCTTAAAGGAAGCCGGATATCCGAATGTGCCCGTAATTTCGCTTAACGTATCGGGACTTGAGGGCAATCCGGGATTTACGATTACTCCGAAGCTCGTTGACGGACTATTGAAGGCGTGTACATGGGGCGACTTGCTTCTTGCCGTAACGCTGCGCATACGTCCTTATGAAGTACATAAGGGAGAGACGAACGCTTTGCACGATAAATGGCAGAAGCGTCTGTACAATGATATTGTTAATAATAACCGCAAAAATCTGAAGCTGAAAAAGGTTATTGATGAAATAATAGCGGATTTTGACGCGATTGAAATTGACGAAACGATTAAAAAGCCGAAGGTCGGCGTTGTCGGCGAAATACTTGTCAAGTTCCACCCCGACGCCAACAACAACATCATTGACGTTATTGAGTCGGAGGGCGGCGAAGCCGTCATGCCGGGTCTTGCGGACTTTATGCTTTACTGTCTGTATAACAACAACTTTAAGCGCGACAACCTCGGAACAAAGAAAACAACCGCAATGCTCTGCAATCTCGCCATAATAGGTATCGAGAGCTTCAGAAAGCATATGGCTAAGGTTATGGAGCAGAACCCGAAATTCGTTTCGCGCTCGCCGAAGCATATCGCGGATATTGCCGAGGGCGCGAAGAGCGTGCTGCAGCTCGGTCACTGTACCGGCGAGGGCTGGTTCCTGACGGGTGAAATGATTGAGCTTATAAACTCCGGCGTTCCCAATATCGCGTGCGTTCAGCCGTTCGCGTGTCTGCCGAACCATGTTACAGGCAAGGGCATGATTAAGGAGCTGCGCCGTCAGTTCCCGCAGGCGAATATCGTCGCCGTCGATTATGACCCCGGCGCAAGCGAGGTTAACCAGCTTAACCGTATTAAGCTGATGCTTGCGGTTGCGTTCGAGAATATTAAAAAAGATGAAATGTATGACGCGGTTAAGCCGAAAAAGGCAGAAACGAAAGTTAAGGAAACCGTTAAAACGGAAAATTAAATAAGGGCGAACACAGTTCGCCCCTGTCGGCGGGGTAATCCCCGCCGATATTTTTTATTCACACTTTACATATCGTCCCGCAAACAGGATTTCACCTGTTTTGTCGTCCGCTATATAATATGTAAACGGTCTGTCGGCTTTAAATTGATATATTTTCTCCGCCGTCAGAAGAGCGCCCGCGCCGCCCATACTCGCCGTAGCCGCCGCGGCCTCGGTACCCTTCTCGTCCACCTCTATTATCGCCTTTTGCAGCACGTCGTCAATTTTAATCGGATCGGGAACATTTTGCACCATATCGTCAAAATCGGGATTTCCGTCCTCAAAAGCCTTATTTACTCCCAAAGCTTTGAGATTTTCTTTAAGCTCGCTCGCGGTGTATTCCGTTTTAAATTTCGGAATAGTCAAATTTACTTTCTTAAAGACTGACAACTCTCCGTCGCTCGAAAGCATAGAGCGTCTGACATTTTCTATACTTTTACTGTCCCCAAGCGCGATATACATACTCAATCCGTTTGTGTATGGCATACGGACTATTTTAGCGTCCCCGTCCTCGTAATATTGGAAATAGCTTGTTTGACGCATAAAGTCCGTTTCTGTCTTTTTCCCGTCTATATCGGTAAAAGTATCCTTGTATGTAGCTTCCTTTTCAAACGGATCGCGCCAATCGGCTTTCATATAAATCGCGTTCACAAGCGCCGTGAGATACTCCCTGTTGCCATCCGTGAGCAAGTCTTTGATTTTGCCGTTTGTCTGCTCCTCCACCCATTCGTTGACAGCCTCGACGCTGTTTTTGTTTGTAACGGTCTCGGCGTTTCCGGAATATACGTTTGAAATTATATTTTTGAAGCTGTCCGAAAAATCGCCGTTTTTGCCGCCAATATCTTTATTAAACCATATAGAGTTCGCGATATTTACCTCGCCCTTGTCATTTGTGTTAAGGCGCGCAATAGTTTCATTTGCCTCACTGTTGTACTTGTCAATATCCTTTACGCCAAACGCGTCGAGGATTTCCTTCTGTGTTTCACCTTTTGCGCCGTTGGCGGTCATAAGCATAGCCATTTTCAGCGAAAACGGCGAAATGACAAAGTTCTCGTTCTGCGGCGCCTGAGCCATAAGACGGCTCGTATACGTGTCGTCCGCGGAAACAGGCGCGAGAGTCGGCTCGGGTTGCTTTGAAGTTATCGTCACTGTTTTAGTATCCCTGTCCCATTGCGCATCATAATCAAACGCCTCTGATATAGCGCGAAGCGGTACAAGCGTGCGGTCGCCTGCGATTTGAGCCGGTACGTCAAGCTCTATCGTTTGATTATCTGTCACCTTTGCTGCATCTTTACCTACGTCTACGGTTTGCCTTCTCATCTCATCATCGCCGATTACAAACTGTACTCTTACTCTTGCGCTACTCGAAACTTCTTTTAGAGCCGCTGCGGTTCTCGTATCGGCGTCCCAGAAAACGTCAGCGTCCATCGCCTTAAAAATCGCGCGCATCGGCACAAGCGTTACGTCATTTTGTATCATAGGCGGCACGTCAAATTCTACCTGTTCGCCGTCAATATACACTTTAATTTCATCGTTTTCCGCAATAGCCGTTACTCCCGACAACGCTATTGCAAGCGTTAAAATAATCGACGCTATTTTTTTCATAAGTATTCCTCCTTGTATGTTGGTATCGAAGATTTCAGACGGCGCGCGGACGCGCGCCTAAACTATAATTTACACTCTGCTAATAATACCTTTCAAGCGGCGAAAAAATTGCGTAAATTTCAAATTTTTTCATCTGTTATTTAACGCAATCATTTCAGCGGTTTTAATTCCGTCAACGGCGGCTGACATTATTCCGCCGGCGTAACCCGCGCCCTCGCCGCAGGGATACAATCCCTTTATATTGGACTGCATCGTTTTCTTATCCCGTACAATACGCACCGGAGACGACGAGCGTGTTTCGGGAGCGGTCAGCGCCGCGCCGGGGTCGGCAAAACCCTTCAGCTTATTATCCATTTTCACAATAGCCTGCCGCATAGAATCGGTTACAAACTCCGGGAAAATCTCGTCCATGCTTGTCCATGTCACATCGGGTCTGTAGGACGGCTCTACGTCATGCTCCCCGTTATTTTCCAAGCCGAGAAAATCCCCCACTCTCTGACACGGCGCGCTGTAGCTGCCGCCGCACGCCTCAAACGCTCTTTGCTCTATCTCTCGCTGAAAATACATTCCGGCAAGCGGGTCTGACGTTTTAAAATCATCGGGAGTGATATTTACAAGCAGCGCGCTGTTTGCGTTTTTACCGTCACGGGCAAAATAGCTCATACCGTTTGTTACCACGCCGCCGTCCTCCGACGCGGACGCTACAACGCTGCCGCCGGGACACATGCAGAAGGTGTACACTCCCCTGCCGTTTTCAAGATGAACCGCCATTTTATAGTCGGCGGCGGGGAGCCTTTTATGCGCCCTTCCGTACTGACTTTTGTTTATCATTTCCTGCGAGTGTTCAATACGCGCTCCTACAGAAAAGCTCTTTTGCTCCATAGCGATATTTCTGTTTCGTAGCATCTCGAACGTATCGCGCGCGCTGTGACCTATCGCAAGCACAATATTATCCGTTTCTATTTCATATCTTCCGCTCTCGCTTTCCACAGCCGCGCCGCAGATAACGCCGTCAGACGTTTTTATATTCACGAGCTTATTGGAAAATCTGACCTCTCCGCCGAGCCTTTTAATTTCCTCTCTTATCGACGCTACCATTTTATACAGATTATCCGTTCCGATGTGCGGCTTTGAATAATACAGAATTTCCTTCGGAGCGCCGTGACGGTGAAACTCCTCAAGCGCTTTTCCTATTCGGAAATCCTTAATGCCCGTCGTCAGTTTGCCGTCGGAAAACGCGCCCGCGCCGCCCTCGCCGAACTGTACGTTTGATTCAGGATTTAAAAAGCCGCCATTCCAAAATGCTTCAACGTCCTTCCTTCTGTCCTCAACGCATTTGCCGCGTTCAAGCATGATTACCTTATATCCGTTCTGCGCGAGAGTCAGTCCGCACATAAGTCCGGCAGGACCCGTTCCGGCAATCACTACAGGCTTATCCGTTGCCGCGCCCTTAGGAAATTTATATGGCTTTTTCTCGACAATACGGGCGTTTTTTATTCTCTTTACAAGCTCTTTTTCATTATCCGTCTCAATATCCACGGAATAAATATAGAAGATATCCGGTTTTTTCCGCGCGTCTATTGACTTTTTCGATATGTCAAAAGACTTTACGGAATTTACCCCTATAGTCTTTAAAACCTTCTTCCTCAGGTCGGATTCCGTATCGTCCAAACCTATTTTAATATCAGAGATTCTTATCATGACTGTTTCTCCAAAATCATTTTTATCTTTTCTACAATCGCTCCGGCGAGCTTTTCATGCTCCTCGGACGTCATATGTACGCCGTCGATATCGGACGCTTCGGCGAAAAGCGCGGCGTCAAGGAAATATGTACCCTCCCGCTTTGCAACCGCTTCAATTTTTTCCGCAAAATGAGCGGAGTCCTCCACTGATTTTGCGCTGTACAGAGTGGAGAAAAGCTCGTGCTTCAGAGCGCGCTCCTTTATTTTTATCGGAGATATAAGCAGTATTTCCGGCTTCCCGCTTCCGTATTTTGCGCGGCTCTCTTTTACAAATGTCCTAAGAGCGTCGCCCGTTTCATCGGGACTTACCGCAAAATCATTAAGAGTGTCGTTCGTTCCGAGCATTATTATTATCAGATCGAAATCACAATCCTTATCAATGTATCTTTCCTTAAACACCTCAAGACCGTTTGCGTCATGCTCTCCGTAGCGCGTCGTTCTGCCGCACACGCCGTCCTGAATAATTTCATATTCCGGAAGGCGCTCGCGCACCATAACCGTCCAGCGTCTTTGAAGCTGCGAACAGTCTACCGGGTCGTGTCCCCATGTATTTGAGTCTCCAAAGCACAAAATTTTTTTCATCAAAATCATCTCGATAATATTCTTTGCTTTAATTATAATTGATTATTCATCTTCTGTCAAGTCCCTTCTGTTCACATCATATCCCGTCTAATGTATAGAATTCAATGATAGGTGACACATTTTATAAAATAATTCCGTCAATG
>CAYRSG010000062.1:0-7221 GCA_964426905.1 uncultured Clostridium sp.
TGTTTTATAGGCTGGTCAAACGCCGCTTTTGAGCATGGCATACGAAATTTCTACACTTTGGATATGTTTCACGACTATCCGCCCGGATATATGTATGTCCTTTACGTTGTGGGCGCGATTGAAAAGCTGTTCGGCTTTTCCGGAGGCGCTCAATACGCCCTTGTTAAGCTGCCCGCGATTATATGCGACATAATAACGGGCGTATTTGTGTACAAAATAGCGAAAAAGAAATTTTCCGACGGAATTTCAACCGCGCTCGCGTCGCTTTATCTGTTTAATCCCGCGGCGATTTTAAACTGCTCTCTGTGGGGACAGGTTGACGCGGTTTACACGCTTTTCGCGCTGCTGATGATTTACTTTATAAGCGAAAAGAAAATGATTTACTCATACTTCGCTTTCGCCGTATGTGTGTTCATAAAACCGCAGGCGTTTATTTTCACGCCCGTGCTGATAGGCGGTATTGTCGAAAACATTTTCCTCGACAATTTCACGAAAGAAAAGCTTCTGAAAAATCTCGCGGCGGGGCTTTGCGCAATCGCGTTCATTTTCGCGCTTTCTCTTCCTTTCGGAATAGGAAACGTCGTTGAACAATACAAAGCGACGCTCGCGTCGTATCCGCATCTTACAGTAAACGCGATGAATCTGTGGGGCGCCCTTGGCAAAAACTGGTCTGACCTTTCACCCTTTACCTCCGCGCTAGGATATCTGTTTATAGCGGCGATTGCCGTTTACTCTCTTTATGTGGTTATCCGAAGCAAAAACAAGGCTAAATATTATTTTACCGGAGCAATGCTCGCATTCTTCACCTACATGCTTTCAACAAAAATGCACGACCGCTACGCGTTCCCCGTAATCGTTCTTATGCTTATGGCGTTTGTGCTGACGATAAATCCGAGAAATTATCTTATGTTTATTCTCGTTTCAATGTCTCAGTTCTTCAATATGGCGTGGGTGCTTTACATTTACGAAACAAATCCGGGCGCGTATTTTAAATCGCCTGTGATTATTATCGCTTCAATAATTAATCTCGCTATACTTGCGTATATCGCCTTTGAATCGCGGAAGCTGTATGTCTGCGACGGTCTTTCCGCCGCCGCGGTCGCGAAAACGGTTCCCGTATCAAAAGCCGCGGGCGTCTCGGGGAAAAAGAATTCGGCGAAGCCAAAATCCGCGCCGAAAGGAAAAAATCATAAAAGCAAAAAAGAGCCGGAGCATAAATTTGCCCTGAGCGCGGTATTTCCGAAGCTGACGCGCGTTGACGTTATAGCTATGGCGGCAATAACCGTCGTTTATTCCTGTATAGCTCTTTACGACCTCGGCGATATGCACGCGCCGGAAACCGAATATATGGTATCTGACGGCGCTGTGACGCTTGACCTCGGCAGCGAGTACGATATAAGCGAATACAAGTTCTTCCTCGGTTCATACGAGCTTGGAGAGGAACGCGCTCTTACAATAAGTTTTATGGATTCCGCGCGCAATGAAACGAAGCGTGAAAACCTCACCGACGGTTCCGTTTTCCACTGGGAGGAAAAGGATATAAATACAAAAGCTCGGTATATCGAATTTTCCACTAACGGAAAAAATCTCTCGCTTAAAGAATTCGCCTTGATTGACGGCGACGGAAATATTATAACGCCTGTTTCCGCTTCGCCTTCGGGCGGCGGCGCTTTGTTTGACGAGCAGGACGAGGTTCCCGAACGCTCGACGTTCCGCAACGGCACATACTTTGACGAAATTTATCACGCCCGCACGGGATATGAGTTTGTTCACGGGCTGTCTGTATACGAATGGACGCATCCGCCGCTCGGAAAGGTGTTTATAGCGGCCGGAATAAAGCTGTTCGGCATGAACCCGTTCGGCTGGAGAATAGCGGGAACAATATTCGGAATTCTGATGATTCCGATTATATATCTGTTTGCGCTCAGACTCCTGAAAAAATCATGGCTCGCGATTGTAACTTGTCTGCTGTTCACCTTCGACTTTATGCATTTCGCCCAGACAAGAATCGCGACTATCGACGTGTATATAACATTCTTCGTGATACTTATGTTCTACTTTATGTATAAGTATTACTGTATGAGCTTCTATGACACGCCGCTGAAAAAGACGCTTGTTCCGCTCGCGCTTTCCGGCATATGCATGGGACTCGGCGTAGCGAGCAAATGGACCGGAGTATACGCGGGAGTCGGACTTGCGATTGTTTTCTTTATCACAATTTACAAGCGTTACAGCGAATACCTTTACGCTGTTAAACACCCCTCCGGCGAGACGGACGGAATAAAGCATAAATTCGTGATTGACAACTTTAAGCCGTATCTTATAAAAACGATTCTGTGGTGCTGTATATTTTTTGTTATAGCGCCGATTGTGATTTACTGCGCGTCGTACTTCCTTTACCTGCGCGCGCCCGACTCGCACGGGCTGAAAACAATAATCGAAAACATACAGTCCATGTACACGTATCACTCTAAAACAGTTCTCGGCTCTGAGCATCCGTTCTCATCGCTTTGGTACGAATGGATTATTATGAAGCGTCCTATATGGTATTATTCCGGAACAGTTTCCGAGGGTATTAAGGAAGGAATAAGCTCTTTCGGCAACCCGCTTGTATGGTGGATAGGTATTCCCGCCTTCTTCTATATGGTCTATCAGGTAATAGCGAAAAAAGACAAAACGTCGCTTTTCCTATGTATAGCGTACGTTATCCAGCTTCTGTTCTGGATTCCGATTAAACGTCTCACCTTCATATACCACTACTTCCCCATGGTTCCGTTCGTGGTGTTGATGATAGGCTACTCGATAAAGCTGATTTACGATGAAGCAAAAAATAAAAAAGCCGTTATGTACGGAGCGTTTGTTTACGCCGCGCTGGTTCTGATACTGTTCGCGATGTTCTACCCCGTGCTTTCGGGGCGTCCGTGCAGCACAGAGTACGCGAAAGACTTTCTCAAGTGGTTCGATTCATGGGTACTGCTGTAATTAAGGAGATTTAATATGCGGATTATAAATTCAGACAAAATTACAAACGCTGTTAAAGCTATGTGCGTTAAGGCAAACTGTCATATAAACGGCGATATAAAGCGCGCTCTCGAGGAAAGCGTAAAAACGGAGAAATCCGAAGTTTCAAAAGGGGTTCTTGAAAACCTCCTTAAAAATGCCGAAATAGCGCGCAGAAAAGAAGTTCCTATATGTCAGGACACAGGTATGGCTGTATTTTTTATCGAGATAGGAAACGAAGTCCATGTCGAGGGAGAGACGATAACCGAAGCTGTAAATAAGGGCGTATCTCTGGGTTACACTGACGGATATCTCAGAAAATCCGTTGTCCGCGACCCTATTGACAGAGTAAATACCAACGACAATACTCCGGCTGTTATTTATTATGATTTCGTAAAGGGCGACAAAATAAAAATCACATTCGCGCCTAAGGGCTTCGGAAGCGAAAACAAAAGCGCTCTGAAAATGCTTAACCCTTCCGACGGGCTTGACGGCGTAATTGATTTCGTTATTGAAACGGTCAGAAAAGCCGGAGCTAATCCGTGTCCTCCGATGGTAATAGGCGTAGGTATAGGAGGCACTATGGACAAAGCCGCGCAGATAGCGAAAAAGGCGCTGACGCGCGATATCAGCTCCGAAAATAAAAATCCTTTTTACACTAATTTGGAAAAAACACTGCTGGAGAAAATAAATAAGCTCGGCGTCGGTCCTCAGGGTATGGGCGGAACAACAACCGCTCTGGCGGTAAATGTGGAAACCTTCCCAACGCACATTGCCGGACTGCCGGTGGCGGTGAATGTGAATTGTCACGCGACAAGACACGCTGTGGAAATAATATGATAACTTTGTAACAGGATAATACGGCGAAGCGCCGAAATTTAAGCCTCGGGGCTTTGCCGTATCTTCGCTATTTCAGTTCGACTATCGTCACGCCGTCCTCGCCCTCGCCGTAGCGTCCGTTACGAAACGATTTGACCGGACGGTATTTTCTAAGGCGCTCCTGTATTCCCTTTCGGAGTATTCCCGTGCCTTTACCGTGAATTATACTCACCGGGGATATTCCCGCGAGATAACAGTCGTCTATAAACTTCTCAACATTCATCCACGCTTCCTCGAGATTCTGCCCTCTTACGTCCACCTCCGTAGATACGTTCTTCGTCTTAGACTCGAACGCGCGCGTTGAGCGGACGTACTTTTCCGCCGTTTCCTTAGACTTGTTTTCCTCGATTTTTTTGAGATTTGTTATATGCACGTCCATTTTTATAATACCCGCCTGAACCCGCACGTTTCCGTTTTTATCAGGCTCCTTCAGCACGGTAGCTTCCTGATTCATATCCACAATTTTTACCGACGCTCCCGGCTTTAAATTTTTCGGCGGCTCGGCGTATGTCTTTTTCGGCTTGGCCGCCCGCGCCATCGCCGCGTCAATGGCGTCTTCCTTTTCTTTAAGCCTGCCTCTCATCTTAGCGGTCTTCTCATCAAGCTCCGCGCCCGAAGCTATTCCCTGCCGTCTCATCCTCTCGAGGTCGCGGATTATGCCGTTGGCTTCCTCCTTGGCGTCCATTACAAGAATTTTCGCTTCGCGTCTCGCTTCCTCAAGAATACGCGATTTATTTTCCTTGAGCTTGATTCTGTCGTTTTCAAGCTGACGCCTTAGGTCCTTTAATTCATTTTTCATACGCGAGGCGTCGTCAGCCTCTTTTCTCGCTCTGGCGCGGTTCTGTTCAAGGTCGCTTATAACGTCCTCAAATTTAATATCCTCGTCCGAGAGAATATCGTTCGCGCGGTTTATAACACGCTCGTCAAGTCCCAAGCGTCTTGAAATTGCAAAAGCGTTTGACTTTCCGGGCACGCCGATAAGAAGCTTATACGTCGGCTGAAGCGTCGCGACGTCAAACTCGCACGACGCGTTTTCAACTCCGTCCGCGGAAAGCGCAAACAGTTTTAATTCGCTGTAATGCGTAGTCGCAACGGTTGTAACCTTTCTCGCGCGCAAAAATTCCAGTATTGAAACAGCAAGCGCCGCTCCCTCTGTAGGGTCGGTTCCCGCGCCCAGCTCGTCAAACAGAGCGAGCGAGTTAAAATCAACATTTTCAAGTATTTTTACTATATTTACCATGTGGGATGAAAACGTTGACAAGCTCTGCTCAATCGACTGCTCGTCGCCTATATCGGCGAAAATATTGCGGAATACCGCCGCAGAGCTGTTATCCTGCGCGGGTATGTGCAGTCCTGACGCCGCCATAATAGAAAACAAGCCTATCGTTTTAAGAGTAACCGTTTTGCCGCCCGTATTCGGTCCGGTCACAACAAGAGTGTCGTAATCTCCGCCGAGCATTATATCGTTCGCAACTACCTTATCCTTGTCAATAAGCGGATGGCGCGCCTTTTTATAGCGGATAATCCCCTTGTCGTTTAAAACAGGCTCGTTCGCGTCCATATCAAGCGATAATCTGCCTTTGCAGAATATAAAATCAAGCTCCGCGACATTTTTGTAATCAACAAATATCGTATGACTGTTTTCACTTACCAACGCGGAAAGCTCCGCTAAAATCCGTTCAATTTCCTGCTGTTCCTTACTGCGCAGATTGCGTATTTCGTTGTTGCTGTTAACAACGCTCATCGGCTCTATGAACAGCGTCGCGCCGCTCGCGGACGTGTCATGCACTATACCGTTCACCTCGCCGCGGTACTCGCTCTTTACAGGAATCACGTATCTGTCTGAGCGCATCGTTACAATCGGATCCTGAAAAAACTTCTTATAATGGGTTGAGCGAACCATTGAATCAAGACTTTCCCTTATTTTGCCGTTCAGATTTCTTATTTTGCGTCTTATCGTATTAAGCTCCGGCGACGCGTCGTCAGCAATTTCATTTTCCGAAACGATACACGAGTTTATTTTGTCCTCAAGCTGTTTTGCCGTGATTATGCTTTCCTCAATTTCATGCAGCTTAACGCATTCGTCCGCCGCCTCGCCTATATATGACTTCATACGTCTTGCGACATACAGCAGTCTCGATATATCGATAAGCTCGTTCGTATGCAAAACGCCTCCGCGCTCCGTGCGTTTTACGGCGGGCAGAACGTTTTGCGCGGAAAGATTCACCGGCGGCGAGCCAAGCTTCAGAAGCGTACTCATCGCTTCCGTTGTTTCCTTCTGCGCCGAGCGCGCTTCATCAAGCTCCGTATACGGAACAAGCTCGGATATTCTTTTTTTTACCTCCGCGCTCTCCGTATATGAGGACAGACGCTCCAGTATTTTATCAAATTCAAGCGTTCTGAACGTTTTGCTGTGTTTGTTCATTTTATTCTCCTGTTTTTTTTCTTTTTTTGACTTAGGCGCGGGAAGAACGCCGTACATAGCCTCAAAAATCGCGGTCGGGAAGCCGCCGTCGTCTATGCTGTCCGCAAGCGGCATTTCCTTCGCGCCTTCACGAGGCGGACGCTGTTAAACCTCCCAAACCTTCAGATTGGAATACTCCCCTATCATCGGCGCCATTTGACGGAAACCGATTTTACCTCCGCCGAGCGCCGGTCCGTATTCCCTTCCGTCATCCTGCCATGAGAATACGGTTAAATCATTTATTACAAAGTCTATTTTTCCGCTTTTCTTCATAATCTGTATATGGTAGCTGTCAAAGGCGTCTTCACAGTTTGGAATCGGGTCAGCGCCCTGAGCAACGAGATGAAAGCCCTTGCTTTTACGCAGATTGCAGGTATGAAATCCTCTCTCGTCCTCCCACTTTCTGCGAAAATATGAAACATGGTACGCGTTAATGTCTCCCGAATGATAAAGGTTATATTGTCCGTCGCGCTCCTGTAGGGACGAATCAAACAAGTCCTCGCCTCCGCATCCCTTCGCGCAGAAAAACAGTATCGCAAGTCCGGGTTCTTCAATCGGCTTAAAATCCCATTCTATCATAACGTCCGGCGGGAAATCCTCGCCGCACCAGTATACAAAGTTTGATTTCTGTCCCAAATCCGCCGAAAGCGCGTTTTTCATACGCATTTTTCCGTTTTCAAAATAAACCTCGGCGCTGCCTTCCATGACAAAATCCCTGACGTCTTCCGCGCATGAGAGCGCGTTCTCGTAAATTAAATTCTTCATTTGCTCCCCTCCGTCTGAATGTATAAATAAAAATTGTGCCATAAAAATCGTTCAATATATCTATTATATCAGCAAAATAAACGAAATACAACCTAATTTCAATGAAATCGAAA
>CAYRSG010000063.1:0-7064 GCA_964426905.1 uncultured Clostridium sp.
GTAAAAAGTTTCCCGAAATAATAAAAATCCGCTCGCTATACGAGCGGATTTTTATTTATACTATTTTTTAAATTGCTTTACAAGCTCTTTGTCTTCTTTTGATATTCTGTTCGATTCGCGTATTTTTCGCACAGCCATATTCTGAGTTACGGCATTCAGATTGTTATTTTCGAGAAAACGCATTGTTTTATCGCGGTATTTTGCCGCCGCTGTCGCGACAAGCCAGCCCTGCATCATCTGAACGTAGTAAAAATCGGAATCAACAGAGTCGACGTACTCAAAAACTTTGTCGATATACTCGTCCGTCAGGTAAAATTCGAGAAGACGTCCGAAGCCGAAACGCGTTATCCACGGATTTTTATTGTAGATAAAGTATTCTATATCGTTAAAAAATTCGCCGATATGTTGTTTTACGCCCTTAAACGAGACGATATCGCATGTTTCCCAGCTTGTGATTTTATCGGCGAAGGTTTTCATATATTCGAGCATCTGCGGATAATCGCATTTGACGAGCGCCATTACAAGTCCTTCAAGCATTATTTCCTCGCGGTACCCGCCCTTTTTACACGCCAGAAATTCGCCGTAATTTCCTTTCGCGATTTCCTTTGCCGTCTGACGCAGTATAGGCACGCGCACGCCTAAGGATAAGCCGCTGTTCGGAACGAGTCCGTCGCTGAATTTTTTGTATTCTCCGTCCGAAAGACTTTTAAGATATTCAAAAAGCTCTCCGTAATCGGTCTGCGACCAGCTTTCGCGTTTTAATTCCATAATTATTCTCCTTTTTTGCTGTCCGCGCGTTGAAACTGCGTTTTTAATATAGGAATTAATTTTATTCTTCCGAATATGACACGGCTTTGTCGAAAAGCTCTTCAACTTCTTTTGACGGAGCTTTTGTCGCAAGCGATACGATTATAGCCGCCAGACCTCCGGCTATAAATCCCGGAAGCAGCTCGTAAATACCTGTGGGAGCAAGGAATATGAGCCATCCGATATCGACTACCGCGCCGACAAGTATACCCGCTACCGCGCCCTTAAATGTGAAACGCTTCCAGAACAGGCTCATCATAATCGTCGGACCGAACGCGGCTCCGAACACGCCCCACGCGTTAGAAACGAGCGACATGATTGAACCTGCGTTCGGATTAGACGCAATAATCAGCGCGACGACTGAGATTACAAGAACAACAATTCGTCCCGCCCAAAGCATTTCTTTATCGCTCGTCTTATTTTTGCGGAAGATTGGCTTGTAAACGTCGCTCGCGAAAGCCGAGGCTGCCGATAAAAGCTGGCTGTCAGCCGTACTCATTGACGCCGCGAGAACAGCCGAAAGCAAGACGCCCGCGATAACGCCGGGGAAAATACGGCGAACCATTTCGATAAATACAAGCGAATTTTCCTCTATATTAGCGTCGATTCCGAGGAACATTCTGCCTACGACGCCTACAAGCGCGGCGAATATAACTATAAGTACTGTCCATGAAATACCGATTACGGCTGACTTCTTTAATGCTTTTTGTGATTTTAACGACATAAATCTTATGATTATATGCGGCATACCGAAGTATCCCAGACCCCACGCGAGACCTGATACAATATCCTGCCATTTTCCGACGTCCCAATACTCAGCCGGAATTGACGAAGCGCCTGTCGATGAGAGCATACCCGCGGCGAATATCGGCGAGACGAGAAGCGCGCCGAGTATAAGCAATCCTTGGAAGAAATCCGTCCAGCAAACAGCCGAAAACCCGCCGAGGAAGGTATAGCTTACTATGATGACGGCCGCTATGTACATCGCGAGCTGCGAGTCAATACCGATAACGGTGTTAAACAGCGTTCCGCACGCCTTAACGCTCGACGCGGCATAAATTGTATACGCGACAAGGAAAACAATCGCGCAGATTATCTGGAGCAGACGCGATTTTGAAAGAAACCTGTTTGTCAGATATTGCGGGATTGTAATCGAATCATTGGCGACGATTGAAAAGCGTCTCAATCTCGGCGCCTCAAAAATCCAGCTTACGGTGTAGCCTATAGCGAGTCCGACCGGAATCCATACCTGACCGATACCCATGGCGTATATTGCCGTCGGAAGACCCATCAGCACCCACGCGCTCATGTCCGACGCGCCTGCCGAAAGAGCCGTTACCCATGCGCCCATCTTACGTCCGCCGAGAAAATAACCCTTTTCTCCCGAATTTTTGTTTCTGAAGAAAAAGAATACTCCGATTGACAGCATAAAGACGAGATAAACTATAAATACTACAATTTCCGATATTCTCATTAAAATACCCTCCTAAATACATACGTGCGTTCATTATATCAAAAAACACCGGCTTTTGCAACGGTTTACGCGGAAATTTTTTCCCGTCGCCGATTTAACGCCGAATACAGGCTTTTCCGCTTAATTTTTAATGTTTCCCCCCTGTCGCTCTCTGTCGTAAGCGGTCTTCCGTCAAACTCCCGTTTTATTCCCCGAGGAATAAAACGGGTAATTTCACGAACGCAATTAATTGTTTTTCCCTATTATATGACGTCATATATTTTGTATGATTTTGGAAATCGGTTTCGCCGATTTTATTTTGATACAATCTCTTTTTTATATCGCATATCCAATTAATACTTGCCGCGCTTCACGTAAGACGTATGCAGAAGTCTGTGCGCTCTGTGCTTGCCGGGCGCGTCAAAATACTCGTCATAGAGCATTTTTATAACAGGATTCTGATGCGACTTTCTGTATTTGAGCTTCTTATCGGTATCGTAAAGCGCCTTCGCGCGGAGAGTTTTAAGGTCGGTGTAATTTCTCACGCTGTCGCCCTGAACAGGCTGACCGCCTCCGTTTACGCAGCCGCCGGGACACGCCATAATCTCAACGAAATCATACTGTCTCTCGCCGCTCTTTATTCCTTCAAGAATTTTTCTCGCGTTGCCGAGACCGGACGCTACCGCTACGCGGAGCTTCTGTCCGCCTACGGAGTACGCCGCTTCCTTTATTCCCTCGGTACCGCGCACTTCTTTAAACTCAATCTTCTTTGAGCCGCCGTCCAGTATGTCGGCGGCCGTTCTCAGCGCCGCCTCCATAACTCCGCCGGTCGCGCCGAATATAGCGCCGGCGCCCGTAGCGGTTTCAAACGGGTCGTCAAAGCTCTCGTCCTCGAGGTCGGTAAATTTAAGTCCCGCGCCCTTTATCATCTTCGACAGTTCCCGCGTTGTAAGCGATACGTCGACGTCCGCAAACTCAAACGCGTTTTCCTCTTCGCGCGTACACTCAAATTTCTTCGCCGTACACGGAATAACGCTTACCACAAACAAATCCTTCGGGTCAATGCCGTTTTTCTGAGCGTAATAATTCTTCAGCACCGCGCCGAACATCTGCTGCGGCGACTTGCATGTCGAAAGATTCGGTATAAAATCGGGATAATGATGCTCAACAAACTTAACCCATCCCGGGCAGCAGCTTGTAAACATCGGAAGCGTGCTTCCCTTCCGGATACGCTCGATAAGCTCGTTAGCCTCCTCGACAATCGTCAAATCCGCCGTAACGTCCATGTTGAACACGCCGTCGACGCCGAGTCTTCTTATCGCCGCAACCATTTTGCCCTCGACGTTCGTGCCTACAGGCATATCAAAGCATTCGCCGAGCGTCGCGCGGATTGACGGAGCGGTGAATACAACAACCTTTTTCTTCGGGTCGGCGATAGCGTCCCAAACCTCGTCAATCTGGCTCTTTTCGTTCAGCGCGCCTACCGGACACGCCACAACGCACTGTCCGCAGCCGACGCACGCGGACTCGTTAAGACTTCTCTCAAACGCGCTGCCGATATGCACCTTATAGCCTCTGGCAATCTCGCCTATCGCGCCGACTGTCTGCATTTTGTTGCAGGCCGCCGTGCATCGGCGGCACAAGATACATTTATTGTTATCTCTTACAATATACGGCGAAACGTCGTCTATTTCGTACTCTATTTCCTCCTGAGCGAAGCGGTCCTCGTCGACGCCGTAGTCAAACGCCAGCTTCTGAAGCTCGCAGTTGTTGCCGCGCACGCACGACAGACATTTTTTATGATGCGTCGAAAGAATAAGCTCGATCGTCGTACGTCTGGACGTTCTTACCGCGGGAGTATTTGTATAAACCTCCATACCCTCCTCCACAGGGTAAACGCATGAAGCGACAAGACGGCTTCTTCCGCGCTCGCGAAGCTCTACCACGCACACGCGGCATGAGCCGATACAATTTATATCCTTTAAGTAGCACAGGGACGGAATTTCAACATTTATCTCCTTTGCCGCCTGAAGAATAGTATAATCCTCCGGTACAGTAACGCTTATGCCGTTTATTTTCAATGTTACCATTTTCATTCTTCCTCCCATTACTTCTTAATTATAGCTCCGAACTTACAGTTGCGCATACACAGACCGCACTTGATACATTTATTTCTGTCAATCTTATGCGGCTCCTTAACCTTACCCGTAATAGCGTCCGCGGGACAGTTCCTGGCGCAGAGCGTACAGCCCTTGCACTTCTTCGGTATAATCTCATAGGACAGCAAGTCCTTACATACGCCCGCCGGACATGTCTTATCCTTAACGTGCGCTATATACTCGTCCCTGAAATAGCGCATCGTTGAAATAACGGGATTGGGAGTACTCTGACCGAGCGCGCAAAGCGACGTTGACTTCATATGAGCGCACAGCTCCTGAATTTTATCCAAATCCTCAAGCTCGCCTTCGCCCTTTGTAATCTTATCGATAAACTGATACAGTCTGCGCGTTCCGATACGGCACGGCGTACATTTTCCGCACGACTCGTCAACCGTGAATTCAAGGAAGAATTTCGCTATATCGACCATACATGTATCTTCGTCCATGACGATAAGTCCTCCCGAACCCATCATCGAGCCGAGAGCTATGAGGTTGTCGTAGTCAATCGGCACGTCGATATGACAGGCGGGAATACATCCGCCGGACGGTCCGCCCGTCTGCGCCGCCTTAAACTTCTTGCCGTTCGGCACGCCGCCGCCGATTTCCTCTACAATTTCCCTAAGAGTTGTTCCCATCGGAACCTCAACCAGTCCGACGTTCGTAATCTTTCCTCCGAGCGCGAATACCTTCGTACCCTTTGACTTTTCCGTACCCATCGACGCGAACCATTCCGGACCGTTTAAAATTATCTTACATATATTCGCGTATGTTTCAACGTTATTAAGGATTGTCGGCTTGCCGAACAGTCCCTTTACAGCCGGGAACGGAGGACGCGGTCTCGGTTCTCCGCGGTTGCCCTCGATAGACGTCATCAGCGCCGTCTCCTCGCCGCAGACAAACGCGCCGGCGCCGAGCCTTAATTCTATGTCAAACGAGAAATCAGTTCCGAAAATACCGTCGCCCAAAAGTCCGTAGTCCTTTGCCTGCGCAATCGCAACCTTCAAACGGTTTACCGCCACGGGATACTCGGCTCTTACATATATGTAACCCTTGCTCGCGCCTATCGTGTAACCCGCGATTGCCATTGCCTCGAGTACTGTATGCGGGTCGCCTTCAAGAATTGAACGATCCATAAACGCGCCGGGGTCGCCCTCGTCGGCGTTGCAACAGACGTATTTCTGGTCGCTCTCCGACGCCTTCGCGAACGCCCATTTGCGTCCCGTCGGGAAGCCGCCGCCTCCTCTACCGCGAAGTCCCGAATCAAGAAGCGTCTGTATAACATCGTCCGGCGTCATGGTTGTAAGAACCTTCGCCAAAGCCTGATAACCGTCTGTCGCTATGTATTCCTCAATATCCTCAGGGTCGATAACGCCGCAGTTTTTAAGTGCGACACGAAGCTGCTTTCTGTAAAAGTCTGTTTCCTGAAGCGACTTTATCGTTCCGTCCTCGCATACCGTGCTTTCATAAAGCAAATGCTTAACGACATTTCCCTTTATAAGATGCTCCTCAACGATTTCATGAATCGTTTCCGGCTGAACGCGCGCGTAAAACGCGCCTTCAGGATAAACTATCATTATAGGACCGAGCGAACAAAGACCGAAACAGCCCGTTCTTACAATTTTAACTTCCTTCTCAAGCCGGTGCGCCGCAACCTCCTCATGCAGCGCGTCAAGCACCTTCCGGCTGCCGGAGGAATTACATCCCGTACCGCCGCAGACAAGCACCTGATATTTATAGCCGGATTTATTTTCCGCGCCTTCGCCTCTCATCGAGACGATATTTTTCATATTTTCACGAATTTTATTTAACTCTTCAACGGTTAACATTCATGTCCCCCCTTATTTCTTCGCTTTAACGGCGTACTTAGCGAGTATGCCGTCAATCCGGTCTACTGTCATTCTGCCGTAAACGTCGTCGTCAATCATCATTACCGGAGCAAGTCCGCACGCTCCGACACAGCGGCAAGAGTCAAGCGAAAAAACTCCGTCGGATGTGCATTCCCCGCACTTTATTCCGAGCTTTTCCTCCAGCCCCTCGAGAATTTTGTCGGCTCCCTTAACGTAGCACGCAGTCCCCAAGCAAATGCTTATGCGATGCTCGCCCTTCGGGTTCAGCGAAAACTGTGAATAGAACGTCGCGACTCCGTAAACCTCGCTTAACGATATGTCGAGTCCCTCGGCAACCATGCTCTGCACTTCAATCGGCAGATATCCGTAAATTTCCTGCGCTTTCTGAAGCGCCGGCATAAGAGCTCCGGGCTGAGATTTCTCAAGGTCTATAAATTCCCTAAGCTCAACCTCCTGAGCCTTTGTTCCCTTAAAGGGTACAGACGGTTTTGTATCCATTTAATTACGCCTCCTTGATTATTTGTCCATACGGATTAATTATATCATAAAACAACCGCTTTTTAAATGGGAATAAATGTGTAATTTATACATGCTTTTTTGTCAAAATTGCACTATATATGAATATATGAATATATATTCAAAGGGGCTGCGTCAAAATGACACAGCCCCCGAAACCGCGATAATTTTATACGCGCCCGTATTGTCTTTTATATTATTTTTCACTCGCGAGCGTTTCCAAATGCGAATGAATTTCTTTAAATTCCTTCGTGTCGCGCACCAAATCAAACGCCTTTCTTT
>CAYRSG010000064.1:0-7050 GCA_964426905.1 uncultured Clostridium sp.
CTTGCCAAGGTGAACGTCGCGAGTTCGAATCTCGTCTTCCGCTCCATTTACTACAGAACAAAAGACGCATAATTCTGCGTCTTTTGTTATCTGATATAAAATTATTAACCGGTAAAAGCAACAAACACGGCGCCATAGCCAAGTGGTAAGGCAGAGGTCTGCAAAACCTTTATTCCCCAGTTCAAGTCTGGGTGGCGCCTCCAGCAAAAAGACGCCGCGGCTTAAGAATTCGCTTAGGTCGCGGCGTTTTTTACGCGCTTTGATAATATTTACGCCAATCAATTAAAAAACCGGCGCGGTTAATCCCGTGCCGGTCATTAACAATTTATCAGCCGATTTTATAAATCCAACCCTTGGGCGCTTCGATACGTCCCATCTGTATACCTGTCAGCGTATCATAGAGTTTCTTTGTAACAGGACCCATATCGTCCATGCCGCTCGGCAGACAGATTTCCCTGCCGTGGTCGACAATCTTTCCGACAGGCGATATGACCGCCGCCGTGCCGCACAAACCGCACTCGGCGAAATCGTCCAGCTCGGAAAGATACACTTCTCTCTCCTCTGTCTCAAGACCAAGATACTCCTTCGCGACATACATAAGCGAGCGTCTTGTTATAGACGGAAGAATACTGTCCGATTTGGGAGTTACAACCTTATTGTCCTTTGTTATAAACAGGAAGTTTGCTCCGCCCGTTTCCTCAACCTTTGTACGGCTGCCGGCGTCAAGATACATGTTCTCGTCATAGCCCTCGTTATGCGCCGAAACGATAGCGTGAAGACTCATGGCGTAATTAAGACCCGCCTTTATATGACCGGTTCCGTGAGGAGCCGCACGGTCAAAATCCGATACGCGGATTGTAATCGGCTTCGCGCCGCCCTTGAAATACGGACCAACCGGAGTAGTAAATACTCTGAACTGATACTCCGAAGCCGGTTTTACACCGATTACGGGGTTTATACCGAACATATACGGACGAACGTACAATGTAGCGCCGCTGCCGTAAGGCGGTACGTACGATTCGTTCGCCTTTACGACGTTTAAAATCGACTCGACAAATTTATCCTCGGGATATACGGGCATTTCCATACGTCTCGCGCTGTTAGCGAAACGCTCCGCGTTAAGGTCGGGGCGGAATACTACGATATCGCCGTTTTCCGTCGTATAAGCCTTCATCCCCTCAAATATTGTCTGAGCGTACTGCAGAACGCACGCGCACTCGCTCATGGTTATCATATCGTCTTCTATAAGAGAACCGCTGTCCCACGCGCCGTCTTTATAAGAAGAAACAAAACGCTTGTCGGTTTTTACATATCCGAAATCAAGATTTTGCCAGTCAATATTTTGTTTTTCCATTGTAAAACACTTCCTTTATCTCACCCATATAGATTTAACGTTACATTTAATTATACAGCTTTTTTTTGACATTGTAAAGTATTATAACATATTTTTATAATTTTTTTGCGTAGACTGCTTAATTCTTATTGTCAATACGGTTGAAAAATTAATTTAAATTTGTTATAATATAATACATACCATAGACAAAACCCCCAAGGTTTTGTCTACCTTGTTCATGGGAGCTTGAGGCGCTAACCTCAAATAAAATCATTTTTGACGACATGCGCGTCAAAAATGGCTTAAAACCGAAAGTTTCGAAGAATGAGGAACTTTTGGTTTTTACTCTGGATAAATTCAAAACGACGGTCAATAAACCGTCGTTTTGGGCTGGCGACAGTTTGTCGACAGCCTGAATATAATAAAACATCCTGTTTTAAAAGAGGGGTTATTGTGAAAGTATTATTATTATCCGTGAAAGCGGGTTACGGTCATCACTCGACCGCGAAAGCCATAATGGAATATTTCGAGGCGAACGGACACACATGCCATATGCTTGATATATTTGACTACATCAACCATCGTCTCGGAAATTCAATTCAGGACGGATATCTCGTCTCAACGAAGTATCTGCCGAAAACCTACGGAAAGGCGTACGGAAAGCTCTCCCAAAAGGACGAGCCGTACGACCGTCATTCGCTCATATCTATTTTTTCGAGGTTTGTATCGCACAGGCTTGAGAAATTCGTGGCTGAATACAGTCCCGACCTTATGATAGGCACGCACAGCTACGCGGGAGTATGTATGAGTATTCTTTCGGATAACGTCGTCGCGGACTGTACGACTATAGGAATAGTCACGGATTTTACGGTGCATCCGTTTTGGGAAAGCACATTTCTCGATTACTACGTTATACCCGACGGACAGATAGCGTTTGAAATGCGGAAAAAGGGCGTCGCCGCGAAAAAACTGCTTCCCTTCGGTATACCGGTAAGAAAAGAATTTGCCGTAAAAGGCGATAAAAAGGAAGCGAGAAAGCGTCTTGGCGTAAAGGATATACCGACGGCTCTTATTACCATGGGTTCGATGGGTTACGGCGACATAAAAAAAACGCTTACGGCTCTCGACGGCTGCGCTCACGACTTTCAGATACTGTGCGTCTGCGGCTCAAATAAAAAAATCAAGGACGCCGTCGACAGCTTTGAGTGGAAAAAAACAGTCTTTTCATATGGATTTGTTGATAATATAGACGTTATGATGGACGCCGCCGACTTCATAATATCAAAGCCCGGCGGTCTTACCACCTCGGAATCTCTCGCGAAAGGACTTCCGATGATAACGATGAATCCTATTCCGGGTCATGAGGACAGAAATCTCAGCTTTCTCGTAAATAACGGCGCGGCTGTAATGGTAAACAAAAATTATTCTATAGAAGACGCTGTAAATCTGATGTTCTCGTGTCCGTGGAGACGAGAGCTTATGGAGGAGAGCGTAAAGCGTCTCGGCAAGCCGAACGCCGCGGCTGACCTTTATGAATTCTGCTGTGAAAAGGTACGCGCAAAGACGACCTCAATCTGAAATTCTCTGCCCTTGAGATAATTTAAAATACCCGCGTCCGACTTAAAATCAAATATAAGTCTGCCGCTTGTCAGACACATCGGTCCTCTGTGAGAGGAGCCGTACTTTACGTCTCCCCAAAGCGGATGACCGATATGCGCGAGCTGGGCGCGTATTTGGTGCGTTCTGCCTGTTTCAAGCTCGACTTCAACAAGAGATTTATTATCGCTGTACGCAAGCAGATTATATTTTGTTTTTATTATCTTTGAATTTTCCGTTTCGGTATCTGCAACCGACGCTTTTTTTTCGCCCCGCGTCAGATACGCCGTCAGATATCCGCTTTCTTCCATTCGTCCCTCAGCCACGCATAGATACAGCTTTTTTATCTCGCGGTTTCTAATTTTTTCGTTTATAATACGCAGCGCGGCGGCGTTTTTCGCGCCGATAATTATTCCTGAGGTATTGCGGTCAAGACGGTTGGCAAATGAAGGAGAAAACGAATGCTCGTCTTCGGGGTTGTATTCTCCCTTCTTATATAAATAGCTCTGCATTCTCAGAAGCAGCGTATCCTCCGCGCCTTTGTCGTCGGAATGTACGACAATACCGCGCGGCTTATTTATAAGAATAATATTTTCATCCTCGTATACAACGTCAATATCGGAGTTTCCCGCTTTAAAACCTTTTTTCGGCGAAAAGAACTCGTCGCTCATATAGAGCTTTAATTCATCGCCCGCGCGAAGCATATACTTTCCGTCCCTGACGCGCTTTCCGTTGACGCGCACGCAGCTTTTGCGCAGACTTTTGTAAAGCATGCTCCGCGGAATATCCGCGAGGTATTTTGTCAGAAATTTGTCAAGTCTCTGTCCCGAATCGTTTTCATTTATTGTGACTTCTCTCATAAACCCTCCCGGTCGCGAAATATATTTTAATCTATTTTATAATCGTCCTGACCCGCGAAGACAGGTATCTCAAAACGGTACCGCGCCTTAGGGAACGCCTCGAACATTGAGCTCATATCCTTCGCCTGCTTCGACGCCCACGCTATATCGGTAGCGTATTGGTGAACGGCGGGCTGATCGGGATTCCAGCGCATTTTGTAAAGAGTGTTCTGCCCGTATTTGGAGTTGTTGATATAATTGTCGCTTATCCACTCGGCGCCGCCTTCAATCGCGTCTTCAATACTCGTCCATCCGTGCTCGTACGCGTAACGCGCGCCGCCGTTTACCGGATCCTCGTCGACCGCGCCTATTCCAAATAAATTATATACTGTTTTACCGTTATACTCTATGCCGCTCGCCAGTTCAGACGTTCCGTTGCCGGATTCGAGGCACGCGTGTATTACAAGGTAGACCTCGCTTATCTTATTACTGTCGGCCGCCGACTTGAAAACATCGCCGTAACCGCTTAAAACGCCCTTGCCGTTCAGATAAGAATCGAGAGTCGAAGCGTCAACCTTATTCGAGGCTCCCAAATCCATAAACTGATATTTATCATAGCCGGTAACAAGGTTTTCGGGATTAACGTACCGCTCCACACTGTCCGCGTCGGCGCTGAATAACCCGTTTGTAAATACCGTAGGCGACGCCGTCATCTGAATGTCGACCATTTCATCGACCGTCATATCGTAATCCGTGTATACAACGGTACTGTTTTCGCTTCTCTTTTCCCATGTCGTTACGGTTACCGTACATTTCGCTTCAAATCCGCCGTCGGCTGTTTTTACGTAAATATTCGTCTCTCCGACTCCGCACGGCGATACAAGTCCGTCCTTGTCAACGTACGCTATCGACTCGTTTTCACTGTACCACTCAACCTCCTGTATCGTCGCGTCGGCGGGAGCTATAATAGCGGAAAGCTCGGCTGTTACAGGTTTGTCGGCATAAAGCGTCATCTCGCTCTGCGATATCGCCACGCCCTCAACGCCTTTTACAACCTGCACCTTGACCTTAGCCTTGGCGTCGCCGCAAATAACGTCGATAACCGTTTCACCCGCTTTTCCCTGCGGTATTACGACGCCGTTTTCATCTACCTGAGCTATGCTTACATCCCCGGATTTGTATGTAAGCGTTTTGTCGGTGGCGTTTACCGGCATCACTTCCGCTTCGATTTTTACATTTTCGTTTTGTCTGTCCGCGTAATATATTATTTTTCCTTTTTTTAGATTTATCGTCTGCGCCTCAACCTTTTCCCACGTCGACACGGGCGCGAAAAACGTTTCGTCGCTGACGTATGTATCGTCGTCTATCTCCACCTTGTATTCGCCCAAAACTGTCAGCGGAAACAGAGCTATCAGTGATATTATTATAATAAAAAGTCTTTTCATACCTTCACCGCCTTATAAATTCACTATTATTTTATATAATAATAACGGTTATGTCAATGGAAAATCTCGTTTTAGGTATGTTTTTATGCTGAAAATATGACTTTTTTATTAAAAATCATTGTCTTTTTTTTAGAAATAGTATATAATTAACTAATCGAATCGGACAAAACGTTGTTTTGGACTGGCGGCGGGTTTGCCGGCGGTTTGAATTAACCAATATATCAGAAACGCTAAAGGAGGTTTTTTCAGTTTATGGAAAACACAGAACAGACACAGGAGCAGTTATCGAGACTTTTGCAGGTTCGCAGGGACAAGCTCTCAGAGCTTCAGAGCGAAAACAGAGACCCGTTTAAAATCACAAAATTTGAGCGCACTCATACCTCCGGTCAGATTAAAGAAAACTATACCGAAGAGGAACGCGAACTGAAAAAGCGCGGTTTTGACGAAGCGGAAATAATAAAAGCCAAAATTTCGCCGCTTGACGGACAAATTGTTTCAATCGCCGGACGTATTATGTCCAAACGCGGCATGGGCAAGGTGGGATTTGTTCACGTCGCCGATATCGACGGACAGATTCAGCTGTTTGTAAAGAAGGACATATTGGGCGAGGAGGAATATAACCGCTTCAAGAAGCTTGACATAGGCGATATCATAGGCGCCGAAGGAGAGGTGTTCACGACACAGACGGGCGAAATTTCAATAAGAGTCGGTAAAATTACGCTTCTCTCAAAGTCGCTTCAGCCGCTGCCCGAGAAATTCCACGGCATGACCGATACCGACTTGAGATACAGACAGAGATATACCGACCTGATTATGAACGCGGAGGTCAAGGACACGTTCATAAAGCGTTCCGGAATAATTTCATCTATCAGAAGCTACCTGAACGGACAGGGCTTTCTTGAGGTTGAAACGCCGATGCTCGTGTCGAACGCGGGCGGTGCGGCGGCAAGACCGTTCGAGACGCACTTTAACGCGCTCGACGAGGATTTTAAGCTGCGTATTTCACTGGAGCTTTACTTAAAGCGTCTTATTGTCGGCGGATTTGAAAAGGTGTACGAAATAGGACGCGTATTCCGTAACGAGGGTCTTGACACACGCCATAATCCCGAGTTTACGCTGATGGAGCTGTATCAGGCGTACACCGATTATCACGGCATGATGGATTTGACGGAAAACCTTTACCGCCATGTCGCAGAGGAGGTTCTCGGCACGACAAAAATTGTTTATAACGGAATAGAAATGGATTTAAGCAAGCCTTTCGAGCGTATCACGATGCTCGACGCGGTTAAAAAGTATTCGGGTGTGGATTTCAACGAAATACACACGCTTGAGGAGGCGCGCGCGGCGGCTAAGGAGCGCCATATCGAATACGAGGAACGCCATAAAAAGGGCGATATTTTAAATCTGTTCTTTGAGGAGTTCGCCGAGGAGCATCTTATTCAGCCGACGTTTGTTATGGATCATCCGGTCGAGATATCTCCGCTTACAAAGAAAAAACCCGATAATCCCGATTACGTTGAGCGTTTTGAGTTCTTTATGAACGGCTGGGAGATGGCGAACGCTTATTCGGAGCTTAACGACCCGATTGACCAGAGAGAACGCTTTAAGGCGCAGGAGGAACAGCTCGCGCAGGGCAATGAGGAAGCGAACACGACTGACGAAGACTTCATGAACGCCCTCGAAATAGGTATGCCTCCCACGGGCGGCGTCGGCTTCGGTATCGACCGTATGTGCATGCTTCTTACCGATTCCGCCGCTATACGCGATGTTTTATTGTTCCCTACAATGAAGCCGTTAGGCTAAGAAATGGCTTAAACACTGGGTTTTTAAGGTGTAT
>CAYRSG010000065.1:0-6680 GCA_964426905.1 uncultured Clostridium sp.
ATTTTTATAAAAATGTAACATACGCTGAATTGAATAATTCACAGTTATATGATATTATAAAAGAAGTATGAAAAAAGGCGGTGACATAATGGCGGGAAAAAATGTAATATATCAGGTAAGTATGGAGCAGCTCCGCGAGATTGCGGCAAAAATGCGGAAAAGACCGCGCCGTCAAAAAAACCTGATTAAAAACCTGCGCGACCATCGGTACCGCGCTCTGTATATAAAAAAGGCCGCCGTGTACGCGTTTATAATAATGTTCTGCACTGCGTTCATGCTGCTGCTGTCGGCGTCCACAAGTCCGCTTTATAAAGACTTCTGCGACGGCGACTCAAGTATTTTCATGCTGATAGGCAAAGCAATTACACAGGGAAAAAACGCGTATACCGACTATTTCGACCATAAAGGTCCGATACTGTTTTATCTTAACGCTTTCGGCTACGCGCTGACCGGTTCAAAAGCGGGAATATTTATAATTCAGTGCGTCTTTATTTCAATTACCGCGATATTCATGTATAAAACAGCGCGGATTTTTACAAAAACAATACGCTCCGTCATATGTGTTGTGATAACCGTTCTCGCCTTCGCTTCTACAATCAGCGACGGCAATCTCAGCGAGGAATACTGTATGCTGTTCTGTATGATACCGATTTACCTGTCGGTTAAATTCATAACAAAAAATCCCGACGCGCCTCACTCGGGAAAGTACATGTTTATTTACGGAATATGCTTCGCTTTATGCGCGTTTATACGGATAAACAACGGCGTTATGATAGGCGGAATCGTGCTTGTAACTCTTGTCACAGACTTTATGAACGACCATGCGCGCGAAGCATGCAAAAATATTCTGTACTTCTGCCTCGGACTTCTTGCCGTATCGGCGCCTGTGTGTCTGTTTTTTCTGATAAAGGGAACTCTTAAAGACATGCTTTTCGCCACGTTTGTATTCAACTTTCTCTATGCCTCGGAGGGCGGCGCGGAAAAAACAGGCGGAACCGTTTCACTGCTTCTGCAATGGGCGCTGCCGGTACTTTCGCTGATATTCATATCAACGGTATTTTCAAAACGTCTCGGTCCGAAAGTCGCGTCTCTCATAACGACAATTTCCGTTTTCGCGCTTATTCCTATAATGCTCGGCTACAGCTACACGCACTATTACACAACGCTGATACCTTTAATAACGCTTTACACGGCGGTATTTTTCTTCATCTCGGGAAAGCGCGCGACGATTCTTTCGGTTATGCTTTGCGTAATCATGGCTCTGCCGCTTTACAGCTATTTCATAACGTTTCCGTCAAACGTCGGTCACTACGCGCAGAAGCTGTACAACCGGGATAATCCGGTAGTTTCCGCGGATACGCAGTCCGATATACGTTACAGCGCAAGCACGCTCTCGGCGCGGATACCCGAAGAGGACCGTGACAGCGTATTCGGGTATGACGTTTCGGCGGCGTGGTTTCTGCACGCCGATATAATGCCGTGCTTCAGACTGTTCACTCTCCAGGAATCGTGGTCGGAGCATTATCCCGAATTCGGCAGACAGATTAACCGTATGATGATAGACTCCCCTCCCAAATGGGTGATTATTCACAATATTGATATTATTCAAAGCAGACAGTTCCTCAGCATTATAAATGAAAATTATGAGCTTGACGCCGAATGCGGATACGATTTGCTGTATAAAAGAAAGGAAACGGCGGTTTATTGACCGTCGTTTCGGCGTTTAGGCGATTGCGGTTTTATCGCAAATTTACCGTCTCGGCAACGGTTATTTCGCCTTGAGTACCGCCGCTATTGCTCTCGCCACATCCTTTCCGCTCTCTTTTGCCTGAGCAAGCGTGTTTCCGTTGCTTCCGACCTCGATTATAAGGCTTCCCCTTGTTAAATGCTCGTTAAAACGCTCCGTTCTAAGATTTACGGGACGCATCAGTCCCGGATACATTATTTCCGCCGCGTTCTGTATTTTAGCCGCGAAGGTCAGATTGTCCCTCCAGTTGTCATGCCACAGTCCCATGCTGTTCGTTCCCACGACAAGCATAGCCTGCGCCGTAGATACTCCGTTTTGCTCGCAGGTTACCGAAAGCTTTGTACCGTCGGAATATATGAACGCGTCGCGGTGAATGTCAAGGACTATTTTTATCGACGGATTGTTTTTGAGCTGATTTTCTATCGTCGTCATTGCTCTCGTATATGAGCCCTGATACGACGGATAATCGTGGTAAGTCGTATCGTGCAGCGTCTTTATGCCGTTTTCCTCGAGCGCCGAGCATATCTCGTTTCCCACGGCTATAACATTTAATTCTCCGTCCGTATTTCTTTCCGTTTCGCCGTTCATCTGGTCGCCGTCGTAGCACTCCGTCGTATGAGTGTGCATTACAAGCGCTTGCGGTCCGCTGTCGTTTATCTCGAAAGGCAAATCCGCGCCGCACATACTGTTGATATCCACACTGTAATTCGTAGCGTTATTAATCTGAAGTCCCGCGGAGGAGCATATCCGCGCTTTATCCGGCAGCGGCGGCTCGGCGCGCTCTTCGCCGGAGTCTGAGCTTTCCCGCGGCTCGGACGTAATTTCGGGTTCCGACTCCTGTTCGGATTCCTGTGTTGCTTCCTGTGTTGCTTCCGTATCAGAGGTTGTCCCTCCAAAAACAGGCGAATATTCGCTTATAATCGTTTCGGGAGCGTCCGCGTCAAACCCAAGAAGCTTGCCGAGAGTCTCCTTAAGGCTGAATTTTTTTTCACGGTTATCCGGAAGCCCTTCCGACAGTATTTCCTCATATAATTCGTTATCGGCGTTAAACACGCTTACTGTTTTATCGGGAATAAATTTTACCGCCGCCGCTCCTGCCGCGGCGAGCGCCAGTATCGCTGTGATTGCCGTCAGTTTTTTCTTTGTTATAACTATCGTCTTAAATTTCATTCTTTTATCCCTTTCAATTCGTGCTATATTATAAATACGCCGTAAATAAAAAAATATGTTGAAAAAAACTTAAAAAACGCTTGCAATTATGAAAAGTATGTGGTATAATCTTGAAGTTATTACGGATAGTCCTCTGCCTCGGTCGGCACGAATATCTCAGATTATAAGGAGGAATTAATGATGAACACGCAAGAAATCATTAACGCTTTGACAAAAGACCAAATCAGAACCGATTTGCCCGAGCTTGTCGTAGGTAACAACGTAAAGGTTTACCAGAAGATTGTCGAGGGTTCGCGTACAAGAACGCAGATGTTCGAGGGTACGATTATCAAGGTTCAGGGCGGCGGTATCGCTCAGACTTTCACCGTAAGACGTATTTCTTACGGCGTAGGCGTGGAAAAGACATGGCCCGTCAATTCACCCAACATTGAAAAGATTGAGGTTTCAAGAAAGGGTAAGGTAAGACGCGCAAGACTTTATTATCTGCGTGACAGAGTCGGTAAAGCGGCAAAGGTTAAGGAAAGAATATAATTTCCTTTACAATATAAAAAAGGGACATGTAATTGTCCCTTTTTTATCTTTAAACCTTTATACATTTTTAACATTTTATTCATTATAAATTCACATATAAATAATATAATAGTATACATAGAATTCGATTGGGAGGAATAATAATGAGCGACATTGAAGAAATCAAGGATGAGTCGGGCGAAAGAGTCGGCGAAGGGAAAAAAGGAATTGTGAAAGAAATATGGGAATGGGTCTATACGCTTGCGATTGCCATCGCAATCGCCATGCTTATAAAGGGATTTATTTTTGACGTCGTAAGAGTCGACGGTTCAAGCATGTTTCCGACTCTTGTAAATAACGACAGGCTTATCGTCACAAAGCTCGGCTACAAGCCGCGGCAGGGCGATATAATAATCCTTGACAGCCAATACAAAAACCGCGAGGAATACTATGACCGCGTCGCGGAAATAAACGGCGATACTGATTTCGGAGCTTTTGATAGGATGCTTGCGCGCAAGGATATGCCTGAAAATCTCAAAAAGAAATATTACGTAAAAAGAATTATCGCGACGTCCGGTCAGACTGTCGACCTTATCGACGGCAAGGTGTACGTTGACGGAGAGGAGCTTGACGAGCCGTACTATGACGGTGTGACAAGCTCTATAGATCCTGCTGTTGAATATCCCGTTACCGTTGACGAAAACTGCGTGTTTGTCATGGGCGATAACAGAATGCACAGTAAGGACAGCCGTTCCTCCGAGCTCGGTCAGGTGCCGTTTAAAGCTATTCTCGGAAAATCGCAGCTGAGAATATGGCCGCTCAACGATATCGGAAGAACAGAATAATTTACGAGGTATTTATGCAGAATTTACAATGGTATCCCGGTCATATGGCAAAAACGCGCCGTCTGATTGAGGATAATCTTAAACTTATCGACGTGGTGGTTGAAATTATTGACGCGCGCATACCGTTTTCCGGACGCAATCCGAATTTTGACGATATAATAAAAAACAAGCCGAGACTTCTTGTACTGAATAAGTCGGATTTAGCCGATAAAACAAGGACCAAGCAGTGGATTGACTGGTACGCCGAGCGGGGACTGAAGGTTATTCCGATAAGCTGCGCTACCGGCGCGGGAATTAATACGGCGCTTTCCGAAGCGAGAGCGCTTATTCAGGATAAGATTGACCGTGAAAAGGAGAAGGGCAGAAACCGCGCCTTGAAAATTATGATGGTCGGTATACCGAACGTCGGCAAATCAAGCCTTATAAACCGTCTTATCGGCAAAGCAAGCGCCAAAACGGGAGATAAACCGGGCGTCACGCGCGGAAAGCAGTGGCTTAAAATAAAAGGCGGCGCGGAGCTTTTTGACACGCCGGGTATTCTTCCGCCTAAATTTGATAATCAGACTGCGGCTGCGCGTCTCGCTTATACCGGCGCGATACGCGATGAAATAATGAATACCGAGCTTCTTGCGTATTCTTTGTGCGAATATCTCAGGGATAATTACGGCGCGGAGCTTTGCGCAAGGTATAAGATAGACGGCGTCGACGGTCTTGAAGGCTACGAAGCGCTTGAAAAAATAGGAAGAAAACGCGGTTTCGTTATATCGGGCGGCGAAATTGATATGGAACGCGCCGCTAATATGATTCTCGACGAGTTTCGCGGAGCAAAGATCGGAAATATTACGCTTGAGGTTCCGTCGGATATCGAAGCGTAAGGTTAAAGGGACGCTAAACGTCCCTTTTTTATTTCTTTTTTCACAAAACATTTTACAAATAGGCTCAAATAGGTTATAATATTAATAACAAATATATGCGGGGGGATAAAATTATGAATAATGAGAAAAGAGGTACGTTTACCGGAGGACTCGGGTTTGTTCTCGCCGCGGCGGGCAGCGCTGTCGGCTTGGGAAATATATGGCGTTTCCCGTATCTTGCCGCAAAATACGGCGGCGGAGTTTTTCTGCTTTTCTATATACTGCTTGTAGTTACATTCGGCTTCACTCTTATGGTCGCTGAAAACGCTATAGGAAGAAAAACAGGAAAAAGCGCGCTCTGCGCATTCGGCGAGCTGAACAGAAAATGGGGTTTTTTAGGAATTATAGCGACTATTATTCCGATGATTATTCAGCCTTATTATAATGTAATCGGCGGATGGGTTGTCGAATATTCGCTCACTTATATTACAGGCGGACACGCGGCGGCGGCGGGTGATACGTTCTTTACCGATATGCTGTCTTCTCCGCTTCGTCTTCTTATTTTCCAGTTTGTATTTTCAGGCGTCACGACTTTTGTAATTCTGCGCGGCGTACAGAAGGGCGTTGAAAAGTTCAGCACAATTCTTATGCCCGTGCTTATAGCGCTCGCAATATTCGTGGCGGTTTATTCGATATTGCTTCCCGGCGCGGCAGAGGGCGTAAAATACTTGTTTGTACCCGATTTTTCGCATTTTTCCGTTCAAGGAATACTCGCCGCTCTCGGTCAGATGTTTTATTCGCTATCGCTGGCTATGGGTATAATGGTAGCTTACGGCTCATACCTGCCGAAGGACAGTAATCTTGAGAAAAACGTCGGCAGAATAGAGCTGTTTGACACAGGTATCGCGCTTCTCGCGGGACTGATGATAGTTCCCGCGGTATTTGCTTTCTCAGGCGGCGACAGCGCCGCTCTCGGCAAAGGTCCGAGCCTTATGTTTGTGACTCTGCCTAAGGTATTTGAGCGAATGGGTATGTCCGCAATTATCGGCTCCGTATTCTTTATACTTGTGCTGCTCGCCGCGCTCACATCTTCCATTTCCATTATGGAAGCTATCGTTTCATCGCTGTGCGACAAATTCGGCTGGAACAGAAAAAATACGACAATCGGAGCCGGTATAGGCTCGTTTCTTCTGGGTATTCCGCCGATTCTCGGCTACAGCGTATGGGATAAGGTTACGCTTGGCGGAATGACTATCCTTGACATGATGGACTTCATTACAAACTCTGTTTTGATGCCTGTGTGCGCGCTGCTGACATGTATCTTTGTTGCGTATGTTCTCGGCGTTAATGTTATTCACGATGAAGTAAAATTGTCTTCTGACTTTAAACGCCGCAAGCTGTTCGATATAATGATTAAATATGTCGCGCCGGTGTTCATTATCGCTATACTTGTTTCGTCTGTTCTGGAAGCGACAGGCGTTATAAAATTCTAATAATAATGGCTGTATAATAAATGTTGTGGTATAAAAGTGAGCATAACAGCTTCCAATCCTG
>CAYRSG010000066.1:0-6577 GCA_964426905.1 uncultured Clostridium sp.
ACTATATATTTCATGATTTAGCAAGGGGAAAAGTCAAAAAACATTAAAAAATTGTTTAGCCGTCCATTTTATCGGGTATATATATACTAACAGGGAATTTTTCCCTTAAAAACACACAAGGAGTGAGACATATGAAGTTCAAAATTATCGGAAGAAGATACGATGTTACAGACAAAATCAAAGATTATGTTGAAAAAAAGCTCAGCAAGCTCGATAAGTTTTTTAAAGACGAGTCCGAGGCGAGAGTTGTAATCGGAACAATCAAGGAGAACGACTATATTGAAGCCACAATTTACGCGGGCGGGATGATGTACAGGGCGGAAGCGTCCGACAGAGAAATTCTCGCCGCGGTGGATAAAATAGTGGACGTTATAGAAAGACAGATCAGAAAGAACAAGACCCGTCTTGAAAAGAAGATTAAAAGAGACGCCGCGCTTGACGATTTGCTTTTGAGCGGCGCTCATTATACCGAGGGCGAGGAAACAAAGGAATTTGAGATAGTTAAGACAAAGAGATTCGTTGTAAAGCCCATGAGCGCGGAGGAGGCAATTCTTCAGATGAACCTGCTCGGACATAACTTCTTTGTATTTAAGAATGTTGAAACAAACGAGATGAATGTCGTTTACAAGAGAAGGGACGGTAAATACGCTATCATAGAGTCTATAGAATAAATGTAACGGCGAACGGTTTTCCGAATGTAATACGCGAAAAATTACTTGCGGCGCCCGCGGTGAGCGCACATATTACGCGGACATTGCCACAGCTTGTTAATACCGAATAAAATCCGAGGCGGATAAAAACTGCAAATGCGTTTTTATCCGCCTTTTTTGTACCGTCAGAATAAAAAAGAGGAAAATCAGAATACTAATAAAATACGGAGGTGTAATCGATGATAGACAGAAACGATACGGAAAGCGGCATTGCGGAGCAGGAAAGACGGAATATAGAGGATTTGGGCAGTGTTGAAACAAAAAATCCGAGAGGAAATATACACTGTCTTAACATAATAGGTCAGGTAGAGGGACATATGGCGCTGCCGCCGCAGAACAAGACAACGAAATACGAGCATGTGCTTCCGCAGCTTATAGCGGTGGAGGAAAATCCCGAAATAGACGGACTTATGGTGCTTTTAAACACTGTCGGAGGCGATGTTGAGGCGGGACTGGCAATAGCCGAAATGATAGCGAGCATGAGCAAACCAACGGTCTCTCTTGTGCTCGGCGGCGGTCACAGCATAGGCGTTCCGCTCGCGGTTGCGACGGATTATTCTTTCATAGCTCCGACCGCGACAATGACGGTTCATCCGCTGCGGATGAGCGGCGTTGTTATAGGCGTAATGCAGACGTTTCAATATTTTCAGAATATGCAGGAAAGAATCATTGAATTTGTCGTATCAAATTCAAATATATCGCATGAGGAATTTAAAAAGCTTATGCTGACGACAGAAGAAATAGCGAACGATGTGGGGAGCATATTATTCGCGAAAAAGGCTGTCGAATGCGGTCTTATCAATGAAATGGGCGGACTTCACAGCGCGTTGGAAAAGATGTATCAGCTGATAGAGCTCGGCGGGAAAGGAGAGGAAAAGAAATGATTTATTCGGTAGTACCGACAGACGTTATTTTTTTCGACCGGACGCAGATACGCAAGCGTCATGTCAGGATGTACAATAACGTCACATTTGAAATAGTCGACGGCGTGGTTGACAGAATTATAAGCACAAATCCTCAGGATTATCTTAAATATCACAATATGCTCGGCTCAAAAAATATTTGAACGGCGTTAAATTAATTGCCGCATACGGTTGAAATCCGCGCGATTTTATTGTATAATATGGTGTATAATTTATAAAATCCGAAGGGAAATGATAATGTGAAAAAAATAATTGCGATTGTTTTGACGTCGGCTGTAATTATGAGTATAGTTCCATGCGTATATGCGAAATCATGGCGGGAGGAGTATCCGTGGGCGGAGGAAAGCGTGGCGTATTGCATAGATAACGGCATACTTGCCGGCGACGAATTCGGCGATCTTGATTTGGGCGGTAATCTTACAAGAGCGCAGGCGTCGAGGATTTTCGTTGATACTTTTAATCTTTATTCATCGGGCGTCATGCGCTTTGAAGAGGTGAAAAAGACGGACTGGTTTTACAAATACGCGTATGCGATTCAGGATTATACGCCGAAAAAAGAAAGCGTTTTTGACGGCGGAGCGTACGTAACGCGCGAGGAATTTGCAGCTACGCTTGTAAAAGCGTCGGGCGGAAAGGCGGCGGACGGCTATACTGTTACAAATTACAGCTTTAAGGACGCGTCCGACGTTGACGACGCGTATAAAAATTTACTGGAAACGGCTGTAACAAATCTGTATATGCTCGGCGACAACGGGAATATCCGCCCTAAGGACTTGCTTACAAGAGCGGAAGCGTGCTGTTTTCTCTACAGAGCGATAAATCCCGCGGCGGATAAAACGCCTATAATGGGCGACGCGCAGGTTACGGCGAAACAGGCTCAAGAATGGGCCGCGTCAAAAGGCGCGGCGGACAGATTCATTGAAATAGCCCCGCTTTACTGGGAATACGGCGAAATAACGGGAATACGTCCCGAGGTAATGTACGCGCAGGCCGGAAAGGAGACAGCTTACGGAAATTACGGCGGAGCGGCGCTGCCCGAAATGAATAACTGGGCGGGAATTAAAATAAAAAATCCCGAGGGCGACAGAACTGAGGATCACGAAACCTTTGAGACGCCCGACGACGGCGTAAGAGCGCATTTTAATCACATGAGCGCGTATGTCGGAATTGAGCCGGTCGGAGAGCCGCATGACAGGTATTACGTTGTAAAAAGTCTTTCTTGGGCGGGTACCGTAAAATTTGTCGAGCAGCTCGGAGGCAGATGGTGTCCCGATATAAATTACGGTTATGATATATTGAAGATGATTGAAAATATGAAAACGTATTGATAGGAGAAAATATGATACTGCTTAACGGAAGCGATATAAAGAAAATGTTTCTTGACGAAACGCTTTTTGAAAATGTGGCGTTCAATGTGGACAGCGCCGATAAAATCGGCTTTGTCGGCGTGAACGGCGCGGGAAAATCAACTCTTTTTAAAATAATCACGGGCGATACGGACTATGACGAGGGCGAGATTTTCAAAAATAAAAGCTTAAAAATAGGTTATCTTGACCAGTACAGCGTAAACGGCAGCGAGAAAAGCATATGGGATGAAACGCTTACCGTCTTTTCCGAGGTTATTGAAACAGAAAATCAGCTCGACGAGCTGCGTTTTGATATAGAGAATAAGAACGGAGATTTGGACAGTCTTGTAAAACGCCAGACGGATTTACAGGAGAAGTTTGCGGAGCTTGACGGTTTTTACTATAAATCAAAGGCAAAAAGCGCTCTTACAGGTCTGGGATTTAGCGAGGACGAGTTTGATTTGCGCGTTGACAAGCTGTCCGGCGGACAGAAAACGCGTGTTGCGCTCGGTAAAATCCTGCTGTCGGACGCCAATCTGCTTTTGCTTGACGAGCCGACAAATCACCTCGATATTGAGTCGGTGGAGTGGCTGGAGGATTTCTTAAAGAGCTATAACGGCGCGTTTATCGTAATATCGCACGACCGGTATTTTCTTGACAGAGTTACAAACAAAACATTTGAGCTTGAGAATATGCGGTTCCGTTCATACAACGGAAATTACAGCGCATACATGGCGCAGAGGGAAATTGACAAGAAGACGGAGCAGAGAAATTACGATAATACAATGCGTGAAATTCAGCGTCTTGAAAACGTCGTCGAACAGCAGAGACGCTGGGGCAGGGAGAAGAACATAAAAACAGCCGAAAGTAAAATGAAGGTTATCGAACGGCTTGAAAAAGATCTTACCGTACCGCCGCAGGAATCGGAGGATATGTATTTTTCCTTTAAGGCATGCGCCGGCGGAGGGCAGGATGTTCTGGAAACAAAAGGTCTTGGTATGTCGTTCGGAGATAACAGGCTTTTCCATGATGCGGACATGCTTATAAAAAAGGGAGAGAAGGTATTTTTACTCGGACCGAACGGCTGCGGCAAAACAACTCTGCTTAAAATAATTATGGGCGAATACGAACAGACCGAGGGCGAATATAAAATCGGCGCGAATATCCATATCGGTTATTATGACCAGATACAGGAAAATCTGCATATGGAAAAGACCGTGATTGACGAGGTATGGGACGAGTATCCGAATCTTACGCAGACGCAGATAAGAAACGCGCTTGCGGTTTTTCTTTTCCGCGGAGAGGACGTATTTAAGGAAATACATAAATTGTCCGGCGGCGAAAGGGCGAGAGTTGAGCTTGTAAAGCTGATGTTGAGAAGCGTAAACCTTTTAATCATGGACGAGCCTACGAACCACCTTGATATAGAATCACGCGAGGCGCTCGAAAACGCGCTCTCGGATTATGACGGAACAATGCTCATGGTATCGCACGACCGTTATTTTATAAACAAAATAGCGGACAGGATATTATATCTTACTCCAAACGGAATAGAAAGCTACAGCGGAGATTATGACAGCTTTGCGGCGCGCGGTAACGTAAAGGAAGAAAAGAAAGTCGTTGATAAAGCGCTTGACTATAAGGAACAGAAACGTCTTGAGGCGGAAAAACGAAAAACCGTTAACCGTTTCAAAAAGGTTGAGGAGATGATTGAAGCGCTTGAAGCGGATATCGAAAAGATTAACGGCGAAATGGCGAAACCGGAGTATTCGGCGGATTTCACAAAGCTTGCGGAGCTGTCCGGCAAAGCGGAAAATAAAAATTCCGAGCTGGAGGAGCTTATAGCCGAATGGGAGGAGCTTCAGCTTGAAATAGAAGAAAAGGGGTACGAGCTATGAGAGCGGTAGTGCAGAGAGTGACGTCGGCGCAGGTGAAGATTGACGGAAATGTGCGCGGTAAAATAGATAACGGATTTACGGTGCTTCTCGGCGTCGGCAACGGAGATACTTCGGAGGATATGAAGTATATTGCTGATAAGGTTATAAATCTGCGTGTATTCAGCGATGAAAACGATAAAATGAATCTATCTCTTGCAGACGTGGGCGGCAGTCTGCTCGTGATATCGCAGTTCACGCTTTACGGCGACTGCTCTCATGGCAGACGCCCGTATTTCGGCGATGCGATGAATCCGACAGACGCGAACAAAATATATGAGGATTTTGTCGCTTATGTCCGAAGTCAGGGAATACATACGGAAACAGGCGAATTCGGCGCGGATATGAAGGTCACGCTTACAAACGACGGACCTGTGACAATTATATTGGAAAGTAAGAAAGATTAATTATGAAGCTAAAAAGAATAGAGTATGATTTTTCCGTGTGCAAGGTAAAGGATATAACGGAAATTAATTTTAAAAGCGAGTATTGCTTCGTCGGAAAAACAGACGAGGAGCTGTCGCTTGTTTGTTTAACGTCCGACGCGCCGGATAACACAACGGCGAGAGATGACGGCTGGAGGGCTTTTCGCGTAGATGGAACGCTTGATTTCTCGCTTGTGGGAATACTTTCGGGAATTTCGTCGATTCTGGCGCAAAACAGTATCGGTATTTTTGCGGTTTCCACCTACAATACCGACTACATACTGACAAAATCGGAAAATTACGAAAAGGCTCTCGACGCGCTTAGCGCGGCGGGATATGATATAGTTTAAGGAGCGGTGAAAATGGATTTATCAAAATTTTTTAAAAGCGTAATAGACCAAGACAGGAGCGCGGTTGTTATATGTAATTTAAGCCACGAAATTATTTATATGAACCCCGCGGCTGTGTCGCGCTATTCAAAAAGCGGCGGCGCAAAGCTTTTGGGAAAAAGTCTTTTAAACTGTCATACTCCGAAGGCGAATGAGATGATTAAGAAGGTTATCGCGTGGTTCGGGGAAAGCGCGGAACATAATATTATTTATACTTTCCGTAACGAGGAGGAAAACAAGGACGTGTATATGGTTGCGCTGCGTGATGAAAACGGCGCTCTTATCGGATATTATGAAAAGCACGAGTACAGAAACGCCGAACAGTCAGAGACGTATAACTTCGGCGCCTGATAAGCGTGAAAATAATGTAAAGAAAAATATTGAAAACGAAGCTGAAAAATGTTATAATAAATTTAATATTTAATACGGATAATACGGAGGAAAATTATGCGGAATGAAACGGTAATTGTGCTTGATTTCGGCGGTCAGTATAATCAGCTTATAGCCCGCAGAGTGCGCGAATGTAATGTGTACTGCGAGGTTATGTCATATAAAAACGATATTGAAAAGATTAAGGCAAAAAATCCTGTCGGAATTATTTTCACCGGCGGACCGAACAGCGTGTATGACGAAAAATCGCCTCATTATGACAAGGCGATTTTTGAGCTTGGCGCGCCTATTTTGGGCATTTGCTACGGCAGTCAGCTTGTCGCGTATTCTTTGGGAGGTCACGTTGCGACCGCGCCCGTAAGCGAGTTCGGAAAAACTGAGATTACAACGTCGCGGAGTCTGCTATTTGAAGGCGTGGACAAGAACACAATCGTGTGGATGAGCCACAACGATTACATAG
>CAYRSG010000067.1:0-6562 GCA_964426905.1 uncultured Clostridium sp.
TACGAAGAATATATGGAGATGAAGAAATGTACGAGGTAAAAAAACGTTTTGAAATAAGCGCGGCGCATAAGCTGTCGCTCGATTACGAGTCAAAATGCGCGAATTTGCACGGACACAACTGGATCGTCGATGTGTATCTGCACAGCGGCACGCTCGATAAAAACGGTATGGTTATGGATTTTACGCATATCAAAAATAAAATCCTCGATAAATTCGACCACAAGGTTATAAACGATGTTGTTCCGTTCAATCCGACTGCGGAAAATCTCGCGAAATATATCTGCGACGAGCTGCAGCCGTTCTGCTACAGAGTTGACGTTCGGGAAAGCGCGGATAATACCGCAATCTATATTAAGGACAATATTTCATAATATAAAAATATAGGGACGCCGGAAACAGCGTCCCTATAATAAATTACAGGTTGCTTATCAAATCATTCATATTGTACATGCCGGCGGGTTTATCGGAAATAAACTTAGCCGCTTTTATCGCGCCGACAGCGAAAACCTCTTTGCTGTGAGCGCTGTGTTTAAGCTCGATTACCTCGTCGGTTCCGGCGAAAATCACATCGTGGTCGCCGACAATTGTGCCGCCGCGAACCGAGTGCAGACCTATTTCAGTCTTTTTTCTCTTTCTGCGAACCGCGTGCCTGTCATATACATATTCCGCCGGATACGAGAGCGTTTCGTCAATCGCGTCCGCGATTGCCAGAGCCGTTCCCGACGGAGCGTCGATTTTCTGGTTATGATGACGCTCAACGATTTCTATGTCAAAATTGCCTTCAAGAAGCTTCGCCGCCTTTTTCGCGAGCGCGATTAAGAGATTTATTCCCAGACTCATGTTAGCCGAAAAGAAAACGGGAATTTCCTTCGACGCTTCCGTGAATTCCTGCTTCTGCTCGTTCGTAAAGCCTGTTGTCGCGAGGATTACGGGCAACTTTCTTTTTTTGCAGTAGTTCAGTATGTTTGTCAGCGCCGACGGATGCGAAAAGTCAATCACAACGTCGGCGTCTCCCGTAAACTCGTCGGGATTTGTGAAAACAGGATATGCGTTTTCAATTGAATCGTTAACGTCAAAACCCGCCGCAATCTCGCAGGCGTCGTCTTCGCTGACGAGACGCGTTATAACCCGCCCCATTTTGCCGTTGCAGCCGTTCATAATTATTTTTATCATTTGTCTTTCTCCTTTACGCCGGCTTCATACCGAAATCAATCATTGACTTCTTCAGCTTTTCAAGATTAGCCTCGCTCATATCGACAAGCGGCATACGCAGATTGCCCGCCTTGAATCCGAGAAGATTCATCGCCGTCTTAATCGGTACGGGATTGACTTCGATAAACAGGTTGTTTATGAGGTCGAGCATTTTGAGTTGCAAATTTCTTGACTCCTCAACCCTGCCGTTAAAATAATATTCGCATATATTATGCGTTTCCTGCGGAAGAATATTCGCGACAACGCTTATAACGCCCTTGCCTCCAAGCGAAAGCGCCGGAACAATCATGTCGTCGTTGCCGGAATAGATGTAAAGCTCGGGAACCTCCGCGGCAACCTTCGCCATGTAGCTTATGTTTCCGCTTGCTTCCTTTACCGCGACGATATTTTCTACCTTCGCAAGCTCCTTTAAGGCGTCGATGGCGATGTTCATACCCGTTCTTGACGGTACGTTATAGAGAATAACGGGGATTTTTACGGCGTTCGCGATTGCGCTAAAATGCGCAATAAGACCCTTTTGCGTTGTTTTGTTGTAGTAGGGAGTTACCGAAAGTATTCCGTCCGCTCCGTATTCCTCGGCTTTTTTCGTAAGCTCAATCGCATGAGCCGTATCATTCGAGCCTGTGCCGGCGATTACCGTTATTCTGCCCGCCGCCTTTTCGACGGTAAACTTTATCGCGGCAAGATGCTCCTCGTCGGGCATCGTCGACGCTTCGCCTGTTGTTCCGCATATGATTATCGCGTCGGTTTTGTTGTTTATGTGATATTCAATTAAGTTTCCAAGCTCGTCGTAATTTGTCTTTAGTCCGTCGAACGGCGTAATAATAGCTACGCCCGAACCTGTGAACGGTAATGTCTTTGCCATATTAATCAATCCTTTCCGTTTAATTTATAATATTATTTAAAAGTTTCTTATTTAAAGTTTTCAAAGCTTCTAAGCGACATTACAACAGCCTGTTCACGGGTCGCGTTCGCATATTTCTCAGCCTCCTGAGCGGGCGTCGAATTTTTCGGAGCAAAAAGATTGTTTCCTATTCCGCTTAATACGTTATATTTCACAAGAAAATATACGCTTGGCTTTGCATAATCGGAAATCAAATCATCGTCGTCGAATTTCTGAACTCCCGAGAAGTTTATTGTGTAATCGTCGTCCGTTTCAATCGTCCATTCGGGCCATTCGCTCTTTTTGTAAACTCTTGCGAGCATCGCCGCAAGCTCTTCGCGCTGAAGAAGCGACTCCGGTGAGTATTCCGTATCCGAATATCCTCGGACGACGTCGATATTGAAAGCCTTCAGAATATAATTTCTGTTTTCGCTGCCCGCGATATCGTTGAATTTACATTCCGATGACATAACCGCTCTTCCGTTTGTCATAGCTTCAAACAGCTTAACCGATACAGCCGCGAATTCGCCTCTTGTAATAGGCTGCGTCATGTCTTTTCCTACAAGCACATCGGGAATCAGATTATTGTCAGCCGCTTTCTGAAGCTCCGGAGTAGACCATTCGGCGGCGTCCGTCCATGTATCCCATTCGCAGATATACGGTCTTGCGGAATTTGAGTTATCGTCCCATTCGTACTTCTTTATATAGTAACCGCCGCCTTCACTGCCTCTGTCACCGTTAACGATAACGGCATGGCGCTGGTTTCCGCCGAGATTATCCGGCTGGGGAACGCCCCAATTCGTGTATGTCACCGGTTCGCCCGTTACCCATTCGGAATAATTGTCAAGCTCTTCGGCAGTACCTATCCATATATCCTTGCTTTCGCTTAACTCAGAATCTGCAAGAAGCTTTTCGATAAAACGCTGTTCCTCCTCGGAGTCTATACTTACAAGATGACCGCCCTGCGCTTCACACGCTTCCTTTGCCTCCCGCCATGTCAGTCCTTCGTTAAAAATCTCATACTTATGATTTTTATATGTGCTGTCGGCAACCTGCTGATAGCTGTCGTTGTTTTTATATAACAGGAAATCCCAGCTGTTGTTTACCTTTCCCGAAAACTCGCTGTCGTTAAGCGCGCCTTTAAGCGTTACATACGAATATCCCGACGGCTGCTCTATCCATTCGGTTCCCGATACGGTATAAGTACCGTCGTCGTTTTGCGATACCTCTACTTTATAGCTCCCGTCCTTCGCGTTGGTTTTTCCGGGAAGGTTGTAAAATTCAAATACGCCTGTATTGTCTTCGTCGATTGTAAGAGTAAGACCCGTCTGTCCCTGGTTAGCGTAATACCAGCCCTCGTACGTGCCGGCAATATCTTCGCTTGCGAAGGCGGCTGCCGCGGTTATTGTAACTGCGGCGAACGCGGAGACTGTAAGGAATAATAATTTTTTCATACTTCTGTCTCCTCTCAATCCATATATCCCTTTGCGGTCAGAAGCTCCGCAAGAAGAACCGCGCCGCCCGCCGCGCCGCGAAGCGTGTTATGACTCATTGAAACCATTTTATAGTCGTACTGCGTCGACTCGCGGAGTCTTCCGCAGCTTATCGCCATACCGCCGTCGATTTCTCTTGCCGTTGCTATTTGCGGCAGGTCGGGATTATCCTTTTCGGTGTAAACATGAATAAACTGCTTCGGCGCGTGGGGAAGATTTAATTTCTGCGGCTCGCCCGAATAGTCGGTCCACATTTTTTCGATTTCCTCAACAGACGGCTTCTTTACTCCGTCCTTGAAGGAGAAGAATATTGCCGCCGTGTGTCCGTTTGAAACGGGAACTCTGTACGTCTGGCATTCAATCCGCAGTTCCGTCGAGGGAACGATTTCATCACCCTCGATTTTGCCGAGTACCTTATTCGGCTCAACCTCCGACTTCATTTCCTCGCCGCCGATATACGGAATAAGGTTGTCGACCATTTCGGGCCACGTTTTGAACGTTTTGCCCGCTCCCGATATCGCCTGATACGTCGTGACAAGCGCGCGGTCAATAGGATACTTCATATTAATAACCGCCATCGCCGGCAGATATGACTGAAGCGAACAGTTTGACTTAACCGCGATAAAGCCTCTCTTGACGCCGAGTCTTTTGCGCTGCGACGGAATAATCTCGATATGCCGAGGATTGATTTCGGGAATAATCATCGGTACATCGGGAGTATGGCGGTGAGCGGAGTTGTTTGATACAACCGGGCATTCAGCCTTGGCGTAACGCTCCTCAAGAGCTTTGATTTCATCTTTTTTCATGTCGACCGCGCAAAATACGAAGTCAACCTTTTTCGCGATTTCCTCAACGTCGTCCGTTGCGTTCATAACTATCATATCCGCTACGTCCGCGGGAATTTCCTCGTCCATAGCCCATTTCGCGCCGACCGCGTCCTTGTACGCCTTGCCCGCGCTTCTCGGCGAAGCCGCGAGAACTTCTATTGTGTACCACGGATGATTGTGCAGCAGCGTGATAAAACGCTGTCCGACCATACCCGTCGCGCCTATGACGCCCACCTTGTAATTATTCTTCATTTTGACTCTCCTTTTGTTTCAAATTAAAAAGCAGTAGTCGGAAACTACTGCCTTGTTTGCAAACACAAAACCGGCGATAGCTCCCCACCTTGCGATGACAGTCATACCGCTTTTAACGGTATGCCCAGTTACGGCGCGCGCAGCCATGCCGTAACTTCGGCGTTTTACCCTTTCGTCATACTTCATCGAATGCAGCGTATCTCCGTATGCTTACTCTTATAAAACGCGCCTCTATCCTGCCTTTATTAATATTATACTACCACTATTAACAGTATGTGTCAATACTTAAAATATTATTTTTTTATGACAGATTTTTCGCTGAACCGCGCGAATTCCTGCGCCCAGTAAATTCCGTAGCTTCCTCCGCGCGCGAAAGAAACGCCGAGACTTTTATAATTCGGGTTAAGTATGTTTTCTCTGTGTCCCTCCGACTTCATCCATGAGTTAACGGCTTCTTCGGGCGAATAGTGACCGGCGGCAATATTTTCTCCGGCGTAAACGTATTTTAGTCCGGCGTCCTTCATCCTGTCAAAAGGCGACTTGCCTTCCGGCGTGTCATGGCTGAAATAATCGCGGTTCGCCATATCCTCGCAGTGTTCTTTCGCGAGGGAAGCGAGAGTATCGTCCCATATGAGAGGGGCGAGGTTGTATTCGGCGCGGATATCGTTAGTAAGCTCAAGAACGCGCATTCCCCAGTCTTCCGTTTCGTTCGGGGCGGTTGTTATCGTTACGGTTTTCGTTTCTTCGTCCCACAGCGTCTCCGCTCCCGCCGCCTCCGAAACGGCGCGCAGCGGAACAAACGTATAATCGTTATAAATAATCGGCTCTGCGGCAAGCCGTACCGTATCTGAATTTACCGTCATAACGGGATTATTAATAAAAAGGGTTATGCTTAAACCCTCTTTCTGCGCCGTAACGCGGCGCTCGGATTCAAACCACTGTACCGTCATATCAAGCTTTTCAAATATCGCTCTGAACGGAACAAGCGTGTAATCGTTATAAATAATCGGCGGCTGAGAAAACGTCAGTTCTTCTCCGTTAAGGTATACGGATATATTTCCGCCGGCGGACGCCGGAACGGATAGGCTTAGTAAAGCCGTAATTAAAAGCGGTACTTTCTTCATGTCTTTTCCTCCCGTTTTTAATTATATAATAAAGTATACAAAATAACAATGGAAAATGTTATTTTTCACAGGCTGAATTATTTATTTTTTTACGAATATACAACAGATAGTGTTTTTTCGCGGTAAAAAAACACTATATATAATAGGAAGAAAAATTTTTTAAAAAAATGAAAAAAAGGAGTTGACAAACGGGGAGGAATGTGGTAATATAATATAGCTGTCGCAAGAGAGCGTGCGACGTTCGGTCATTTGGAGTCGGACAAGAAAAAGAAAGTTATTGTTCTGCAAGCAGAGCAAAAATACGCAAGAGCAAGCTTGACAGCATGTACATTGAAAGATAAACAGTGCAGCATTACGGAAGTAATGCGTCCATGTCAATAAACTTATGAGTTTTTTTATGACAGGAATTCGGATAGAAACGAGATAAAGAATGTCAGTTAGTAATTAGAGCTAACAAACTTAAGAAGAGCAGAAACTTCAAAGGTATTTGAAGAGAATTTAAACGAGAGTTTGATCCTGGCTCAGGACGAACGCTGGCGGCGTGCCTAACACATGCAAGTCGAACGAGAAATAGAGAACAGATCCCTTCGGGGCGACGTTTTCTATGGAAAGTGGCGGACGGGCGAGTAACGCGTGAGTAACCTGCCCATAAGAGGGGGATAATCCCCGGAAACAGGGACTAATACCGCATATTGTAACGGAACCGCATGGTTTTGATATGAAAGATTTATCGCTTATGGATGGACTCGCGTCAGATTAGCTTGTTGGTGA
>CAYRSG010000068.1:0-5884 GCA_964426905.1 uncultured Clostridium sp.
CTTCATCGATGTGCCATTTGGCGGATTTTTAGGCCCGCTTTCCGAAAAGCCGTACCGACTAGGATACTGCACCGCTATTACATTAATAATAAATATATCATATATTTGTAAAAAAGTCAATCATACGGAAAATAGTTTACAAATAGTTAAAAAAAGATATTGCGCGGCCGGAGCGTAAAACCGGCAACTTATTTTCAGAGGGTATTGAAATAAACGAAGTTTTATGATATTATACATTATTATAAAAAATAAATTATACGCGAGGGTACGGAAATGGAGAAAATACTGCAGGATGTTTCAATGGCGCAGAGGATAGTTGTAAAGGTGGGAACGTCCACGCTTACATACGACGGAGGAAGGATGAATTTAAAGCTGATTGACCGTCTCGCCATGGTGCTGTCCGATCTGCGGAATCAGGGAAAGGAAATAATACTTGTGTCGTCGGGCGCGATAGGAATTGCTCTCGGTAAAATGGGACTTCGTGAAAGACCAAAGAATATAGGCGACAAGCAGGCTATGGCGGCGATAGGTCAGTGCGAGCTGATGTTTCTTTACGACAAGCTGTTTTCCGATTACAACAACACGGTCGCGCAGATACTTGTAACGCGCGAGGATATAGCTGTTCCGCGTCGAAAGAGGAATATTCAGAATACTATTACCTCGCTTATCGGCATGGGAATTATTCCTGTTGTAAACGAAAACGACACGGTGTCGTTCGACGAGATTGAAATAGGCGACAACGATACGCTTTCGGCTGTTGTGGCGGATATGGTGGACGCGGACCTCTTAATTCTGTTTTCTGATATTGACGGACTCTATGATGACGACCCGCGCAAGAATAAAAAAGCGAATTTTCTGCCGGTGGTGTATGACATAGAAGCGGTAAAGGGCGCCGCGGGAGGTGCGGGAACAAGCCGCGGAACCGGCGGAATGGTCACAAAGCTGGAGGCCGCGGAACGCGCCGTTCAAGCCGGTATTCATATGATAATAGCCAACGGAAACAATGTGGACGCGCTTTACGATATATTGAACGGCAAACCTGCCGGAACACTGTTCGTATCGAAAAATTTTGAAAAGGAAGAATAATTATGAGCGAATTAAAAGAGAAATGTACTCTCGCAAAGGACGCGTCGTTTAAGCTCGCGTCCGTAAGCACGGTTATAAAAAACAACGCGCTCGAAGCTATTGCGCGCGCGCTTGTAAGCAGGGCGGACGAAATTACAGCGGCAAACAATTTTGATATAGAAAACGCGAAAAAAAACGGAACGCGAGAGGCTATGATAGACCGCCTTACGCTCACAAAAGAGCGTATTGAGGGCATTGCCGAGGGCGTAAGACAGGTAAAGTCGCTTAACGACCCGATAGGAGAGGTAATAAATATGCGGAAGCGTCCAAACGGACTGCTGATAGGTCGGAAGCGCGTGCCGATGGGCGTAATCGCAATTATATATGAAGCGAGACCGAACGTTACAGCCGATGCGGCGGCGCTGTGCCTGAAAACGTCAAACGCGTGTATTCTGCGCGGCGGCAGCGAGGCGATAAATTCCAACAAGGCGATAATGAAGATAATGCAGGACGCGGCTTACGGCGAGGGAATTCCCGTCGGAACGCTTAACATTATCGAGGATACGTCGCGCGAGATGGCGACGGCGCTTATGAAGATGAACGGCTATGTCGATTTGCTCATTCCGCGCGGCGGAAAAGGGCTTATTCGTTCAGTTGTTGATAACGCGACGGTACCGGTTGTGGAAACCGCGGCGGGTAACTGCCATGTTTATGTGGACGGCGGCGCGGATATTGATATGGCGCTCAAGATTGTGCTGAACGCGAAGGCGCAGCGTCCGTCCGTATGCAACGCCGCTGAAACGCTGCTTGTCGATAAGGCGATAGCGGACGAGTTTATCCCAAAGGTATTTGAAGCGTTAAAGAAAAATAATGTAGAGATAAGAGCGGATAAAGCGTCAAAGGCGATTTCCCCGAATGTAAACGACGCGTCCGACGAGGATTATTATACGGAGTATAACGATTACATTATAGCCGTAAAAATCGTTGACGGCGTGGATGAGGCGATAGCGCATATAAATAAGTATAATACGAAACATTCCGAGGCGATTGTGACGAACAATTACGAGCATTCGCAGAAGTTTTTGAACGAGGTTGACGCGGCGGCTGTGTATGTGAACGCGTCTACGCGCTTCACCGACGGTTTTGAGTTCGGCTTCGGCGCGGAAATAGGAATAAGCACGCAAAAAATGCACGCCCGCGGTCCTATGGGACTTGAGGCGCTGACGTCGATTAAATATATCATCTACGGCGACGGACAGGTGAGAGAATAACAGACTGTCAGTCCGCCGCTGTTTCCGAATTGACGGACAAAAAACGGCGCGGGAAATATAGAGGTTAATCGGAACGGACGCCGATACGGCGCTTCGACTGTTTTGGTGAGCGGCGGCGTATTCTTTCGGTATCGGCGCCGCTTTCGCCGCATCCCGCGTATATCAAAACAACGTTCTCAAAACGAGAGCGTTGTTTTGCTCGAGATAAGTACGCATATCAGACAAAAATTCAAATCCGTTTTTGTATTTCTTATTTCTTATCGCAACGATAAATTCAGTATAATAAATCCAATTTACCAAATCATACTTATTCTTAAAAATGACAGCAAAAGCTTTTTCGGTTCATTTGGCGTTTCGCGCATATATAACTACAGTAATTTTGTCAAACGGCGTTTCGTCCATAAGCTCTTTGAGAGCCGCCGCAAGCGCTTATTTTAATTTATTATATCAAAAAGCGGTTTCATTTCAAGACCTCCGAGTCAAAAACGATGTTGACAAGATACGGCGGTGGTGATATAATATAAATCGCAAGCGATACATCGCTTGCGATTTATATTGCGTTCGGAGGTTCCAAAATGATAGAAGTTTCACAATTCAAAACAGCGACCAAATTAGTGCAGCTTGGAAACGCCGTTACCTATTTCAGAAATATCACGGAGAAGGAAATCGGGCTGACGTCGGTTCAGAGCGACGCGATGCGCGTGATTTTAGAAAATCCGGGAATAACAGCCGTTACGCTGAAAGAAAAAATGAAATTATCTCAGTCGACTACGGCGGGTATTTTGTCACGTTTGGAACGCAAGGGAATTATTATGAAATCAACTGATGAAAACGATGGGAGAAAAGCCGTTCTTTCCGCTACGAAGCTTGGAGAAGAACTGGCGGAATCCTTAAAAACTACCGCGTTCAAAACACAACGGGAGCTCACGGCGGGCATGAACGATGAGGAAAAAAGAGAGTTTGACAGACTTCTGCAAATAGCTCTTGACAATATGCACGCAATTCGCGCGGGAAAGGAATGAACGATTTATGGATAATAACATGGAAATATTTGAAACTATGCCGGTAGGCAAGGCTCTTGCAAAATTGGCGATACCGACGATTATCAGTCAGCTTATTACTATGATTTACAATTTGGCGGATACTTTTTTCGTCGGGCAGACAAACGACCCGCTTAAAGTCGCCGCCGTATCGGTGGCGAGCGTTTTGTTCTTTTTGCTGACCGCATGGGCTAATCTGTTCGGAATCGGCGGAGGAAGCCTTATGTCCCAGCTGTTGGGGCGCAAGGACGAGCAGGGCGCGAAGGAAGCTTGCGCAGTCAGTATGTACGGCGCGATTATCATCTCGGTAATTTACGCGTTACTGTGTTTCGTCCTGAGAAAACCGCTGCTGAGTTTGGTTGGCGCAACGGAGAACACCATTGATTACGCTGCGTCCTACACGCTGTTCGCGATTGCGATCGGCGGCGTTCCCGCGACTATGTGCATGGCGACGTCTCATCTGCTCCGAAACGCCGGTTACGCGAGACAAGCTGGTTTCGCCGTCGGGATGGGCGGCGTTTTGAACATCGCGCTCGATCCGCTTTTTATGTTTGTCATACTGCCGGAGGGATATGAAGTTGCCGGAGCCGCCGTCGCCACGATGCTTTCCAATATTGTCGCTATGATTTACTGCGCGGTTGCGTTCTTCCGCTTGCGGAAAAAGTCGGTTCTATCCTTTTCACCCCGCAACGCCGTCCGCGGCGCTAAGCGGCTGGGCAAAATTCTGATAATCGGTCTGCCGTCCGCAGTCAGCAGCTTTCTTGTCAGCATCACAATTATGATTACAAACGGTCTGTACGCCGTCTACAGCGACACTGCGGTAGCCGCCAACGGGATTTTTAAGAAGCTGGAAATGTTCCCTCTGAATGTGAGCGTCGGCTTATGTCAGGGGTTAATTCCCTTGGTAGCCTACAATTATTCCTCCGGCGACCATAAGCGAATGACTGACGCTATTCGATGCGCGCGGAACGCGGGTCTGATTTTTAACTTGATTTGCCTTGTCGTTTTTGAGATTTTCGCCAATCAAATCGCAGGACTGTTTATTGACGACGCGGAAACCGTCAGGCTGGCGGCGAATTTTGTGAGAATCGGATTTTTGGTTACGCCGATTTTGTTTTACAACAAAAAAATATGCTACACGTTTCAGGCAATGGGCAGCGGCGGAAAATCACTGCTTGTGACGCTTTGCCGCGAGGGAATATTCAATATTCCCATGCTGTTCCTGATGAACGCTGTTTTTGGAATGTACGGCGTCGCGTGGACGCAGATTGTCGCGGACGCGATAACGTTCATCATTTCGGTCGTCCTTTACCGCGGCTTTGTGAAAAAGCTGAAAAACATATAGCGGCGAAATGAAATCGAGAGTTGCGGAGGTAATGGCAAATGCGGCTTGTATTCGCTTTGCCGTCGGCTTTTTTCGCGGCGCTTATCGCCATACTTGCGAAAACCGGAACAGGCGGCGTTAATTCCAATCTCGCGGCAGCAATCAGAACTGTTGCCGTCGTCGCCATAGCGCGGAACGGTATTCATTACGCATGCGCGGAAGGGACTTTCCGGTATAAGCAATAAAAGCCGGCTATTTTAATACTGTCGGGTCTTGCAACAGGCGCGTCTTGGCTTTTCTATTATACGGCTTCGCAATTGAGAGACGCGTCTAAAGTAACGCCGATAGATAAACTCAGCGTAGTTATTATATTGATTTTGGCGCTTGTGTTTTTACATGAGAAGCTTACGGTGAAATCTTTAACCGGCTGTATTTTATCCGGCGCGGGTACGTTGACGATTGCTTTTTGAAGCTCCGTTTTAAAACGTTAAAAAGTATAACGGGCGGCGAAAACGGCTTCGCCGCAAAATATCGCGTGAAAAAACTCTCACAAAACAACTGAAATTAAGCTGTAATATGAGAGTTTTCATTTTTTAAACAATTCGAGCGAACCGCCGCTTATTACGATACAGCCTCCGCGTATCGTTTGGGTTATACGCGTTTCGGCTTTAGTTTATCTGAATGTAATTTTTGTTATCGGGAAGCTGTTTGCCGTCCTTTTTGGGAACCGTCAGCTTCAAAGTTCCGTTCTCAAAGCAAGCTTTGATTTCATCCTGCTTAACGTCCTCGCCGACGTAAAAGCTTCTGCTGCACGAGCCGTAATGACGTTCGCGGCGTATATATCTGCCTTCGCCGTCTTTATCATCGTTGCTGTAATTCGTTTCCGCGCTGATTGTCAGATAACCGTCGTTAAGCTCCGCCTTTACGTCTTCTTTCTTAATTCCCGGCAAGTCGATAACCATCTCATATTTGCCGTCGGCTTCCTTGACGTCGGTTTTCATCAAATTGCTTGCGTGATAGCTTCCTGTATGCCCGAACGGAAATCCTCCGAAATCATCGAACATATCTCTTCCAAAAATGCTTGGTACCAACATAATTCATCGCTCCTTTCATAAAAAACATTATGCTCTATACCTTGCTTTTTATGAACTCGGGATGAGGGAAATAGGTGTAAGTAACAACTT
>CAYRSG010000069.1:0-5517 GCA_964426905.1 uncultured Clostridium sp.
GCAGTATATCGCCCTCGATTTTACAGCCCTCGACAAGGTCGTTCATACGGTTTAACGTCTTTAAAAAAGTCGATTTTCCGCAGCCGGAAGGACCGATTAGAGCCGTTATTTTCTTTTCGGGAATGTTCATATTTATATCCTTTAAGGCGTGGTGCGTACCCGAGCCGTACCACAAATTAAGGTTTTTTACAGTAATAATGTCCATATTAGCCTTCTTTCTTTTTCTTCAACGCGTTCGCCGCGAATTTCGCCGACAGATTTATAATAAACGTGAGTATCAGAAGTATCGCCGCGATAGCGAACGCGACGTCAAACTCGCCGCGTTCCTTCGCGTACATATACATTGCGACCGTCAGCGTAGAGCCGGCGTTTCCGGGCATTACGCTGTCAAAAATGTCCAAAATTTCATTCGCCATTCCCGCTGTAAACAGGAGCGCCGCGCTCTCGCCGGCAATTCGTCCGATAGATAGAATACATCCCGTTACGATACCGTCTATCGCCGACGGCAAAACAACGGTGCGTATCATATACCATTTCCCCGCGCCAAGAGCCAGAGAACCCTCGCGATAGCCGTCGGGAACGGTTTTAAGGCTCTCCTGCGTCGTTCTTATAATCGTCGGCAGCGTCATAATAACAAGCGTGAGCGCGCCCGCTAAAAGGCTTGTGCCGAGCGAGCAGAACTGCACGAAGATTAACATTCCGACAAGTCCGTAAATGATCGACGGTATGCCCGAGAGCGTTTCCGTGGCAAGCTCGATTATCCGCACGACCTTTTTGTTTTTCGCGTATTCGTTAAGGTACACCGCCGCGCCGACTCCTATCGGCAGAACGATTATGAGAGTTATAAGAATTATGTAAACCGTGTTTAAAATGTTCGGCAAAATTCCTATTTCGTCTTTAATAAGGCTCGGCTTTGTCGAAATCAGTCCCCACGTTATGTTTGGTATGCCGCGAATTAAGATATAGCCGATAAGTCCGGCAAGCAAAAGACATATAAGAGCGGCGGACATATACATAAGAATGTTAAGCGCCGCGCTTTTCGCTTTTCTTGTATTTGATAATTTTTCCATAGCAGTTGCCCTCCCGTTACTGTTTTTTTCGTTTTACGACTAAGTTAAGAATGAGATTTATCGCCATAATAAACACGAACAGCACAAGCGCGATTGAAAAGAGCGCCTGCCGCTGCAAGCCGGAGGAGTAGGACGTCTCGCTCGCGACCGCCGTGGTAAGAAAGCGGACGCTTCTGAAAAGTCCGGGCATATTCGCCACATTTCCCGAAACCATCATAACCGCCATCGCCTCGCCTATCGCTCTGCCTACGCCCAATACGACAGCCATAACAATTCCGCTTTTCGCGGCGGGAACGATTACTTTAAAAACCGTCTCCGTTTTTGTCGCGCCGAGCGCCAAAGACGCTTCCTCATACTCCTTCGGCACGGCGCGTATAGCCGTTTCCGACGCCGATATAACCGACGGCAGTATCATTACCGCAAGAACGATTATCGCCGAGAACAAATTCGCGCCGTCCGGCAGATGAAACGCCGTTCTCACACACGGGACTACGACTATCATTCCCACAAGTCCGTAAACGACCGACGGTATTCCCGACAGCAGATCAACCGCCGAGCGCACGCGCGCCGCTATTTTTTCGCCTGACATTTTCGCTAAGAATATCGCGCACATAAGTCCTATCGGAACGCCTATTATTATCGCGCCGAAAACGCCGTAAACAGAGGTCATAATAAACGGCAGTATACCGTATGACGGATTTGCGGCGGTTGACGCCCATTCCGTGCCGAAGAGAAAATCAACAATTCCTATTTCTTTTATCGCGGGGATCCCGCTGACGATAAGAAAACCCGTTATAAGAAGCACAAATCCCACAGCGAGAAAACCGCAGAGCGAAAATACGCCGCTCATTACGCTTTCAAAGACGTCCGCCGCTTTTTTAAATCCGCTTTTTCGGTTTGTTTTAATTCCGCTCTCCGCCGTTTCAAGGCGGGTCGTTTCGGCGGAGGTCATCTTTTTACGGGAACAGCGCCCGCCTCCGTAATCATCTCGTCCGCGTCCGCGCTTGTCGCCCAGTCAAAGAACGCCTGAGCCGCCTCGGAAAGCTTTTCATTCTTCTTTGTCACGAATACAAAATCACGCTGAATTTTATATGTGCCGTTCTGAATTGTTTCCTCTGTCGGAGTTACGCCATTAACGTCTAAAGCCTTTACGCTGTCCTTTACCGACGCGAGCGAGGCGTAGCCTATCGCGTTCGGGTTTGACGCGACGGTCTGCACAACGTCGCCGGTCGAGGTCAGCTCCTGCGAGTATTTGCACAAATCCTCCGTACCGGTAATGCTCTCAAAGCCGTCGCGCGTTCCCGACGCGGCTTCTCTGCCGATTAAAACTATCGGCGCGTCGGAACCGCCCGCCTCGCTCCAGTTTGAAATTTCGCCGGTATAAATCTTTCCGATTTGCTCAACGCTTAAATCCGATACGCCGTTTTGCGGATTTACAATAACAGCAATGCCGTCGATTGCCACAACGGTTCCTTCAAGCGACTCTTTTTCCTCGTCCTTCAGGTCGCGGCTTGAAAGACCTATATCGCATCTGCCCTCCAAAACCGCCTGTATGCCCGAACCCGAGCCTGTCGGGTTGTATGTAACCTTGACGTTTGAGTTTTCCTCCATATAAGCCTCGCTTAAATATCCTATTACCTTTTCCATCGAAGTCGAACCGTCCGTTGAAACAGTCTGTACCGCCGCCGACGTCCGCGATATGTTCGACGTCTGATTGCCGCAGCCTGTCAGGGCCGCCGCAAGCAGCAGAGCCGCCGCTGAAATTGTTATGATTTTCTTCATCAAAATCACTCTCCCAAAAAAAATTTTTATGCTTTCGCACAATGTAATTATATCGCTGTCTATGTTAATTCCGAAAGCGGATGTATGTTAATTGTAAGTTAATTTTTTGAACGCGTCGTCGGGCAAAATCCCGGCGGTTTTGTTTCCTTTATCCGCGGGAGCTTATGGCGCCGTCATTTTTGACGACATGCGCGTAAAAAGACTTAAAACCTAAAGTTTTGAAAAAGGAGGAGCTTAAGAATTTTTTGAAACAAAAAAACGGCGTATCACGCAATCGTGACAGCCGCTTTTCCGCGTTCCTCCCGACGAATCGTCGCAAAGCTGATTTGCATTATTTCTCCGCGGCGGTTTTTCCGAGCGCGTTGCAGTTTATAACGGCTTCGTCGTCGGGCGCGTCGTTCGCGATAACGCTTTCGCATACCAAGTTCGCGCCCGCCGCGTTTACGCGTTCTTCCCAAGAGCGCATCCATTCGCCGTCGCCCCAGCCGTATGAGCCGAAAAGCGCGACGTTTTTACCGGATAAGCCGCTCTCAAGCTCGGCGAAAAACGGCTCGAACTCGCCTTCCTCCAAAACCTCCGCGCCCATAGCGGGGCAGCCTAATATCAAAGTATCATACCCTGCCGCTTCGTCCGCCGTTATTTGTGAAACATTAAAAAGTTTTGTTTCGCCGTTTACTTCCTTCGCGCCGTCCGATACCGCCTGCGCCATAGCCTCGGTATTGCCTGTGCCGCTCCAATAAATAATTGCCGTTTTACTCATTATGTAAAAACCTCCTTGAAAAATATTATTTTATTAACAGGCTATGCCTGATAATTTACTATGCCGCGCAGAAAATCTGCGCCAATGTCCCGCCGTTTGACAGCCGTTTTAATACGGCGTTTCTGCAAATCCTGTATCTGGCGAACAGTTCGCGCGTTTTTTGTTCATTATGATAGACCTTCCAATCGCCCGCAAACAGGCACGGTTCGTGATTTATAAATCCGTATATATCGCATAGCGGATATCCGAGAAAAGCGCCTATCTCGTGCGGAAAGCTCTCGGTTCTCAATCGTTTTTTCAAAACGTCTATATATGATTTAAGCGCAAATTCCCGCGGATAACCGACAGATTTCAGAAAAATTGAAACCTCGTCCTTTTGAAGATATTGTATTAGCTTCTCTTTTCTGTAAACCATTACAAGCGCGCGTATATCGCATTCGCAAAGTATTTCAAAGTAAATATCCTTTATATTCATTTCTTTATTCAAACGATTTATTTCCGAGTGTATATTCAAAATTTTATCCTTGTAGCACGCGACAATATTGGCGGGTTTTATCCCCGCCAGCGCGGGCGCGCAGTGATACGCGATTATTTTTTCAAGCATATGATAGCCTCCCATTATTAAGGTTAGATAAGACTAACCCATTCTCAAAAAAATTATACGGTTTGGAAATAATCGGTTAAAGCCTTATTTAAGGCGCACGCGCTTGAAGAATTACAATGCTTTATCAATGCTCCCGCTTTTTGAGCCTGCTGTGTTGCCGCCAAAAGCATTTTATGCGCCACTGTTTTTGTAAAAACAATCACCATATCGGGATTGCCTATTTTACTTTTAAAATCAGTCGGACATTGCGTAAACACCTTGCATTTACAGCCGTATTTTTTACATATTTCTTTATATTGGCAGTACATTCTGTCGTGTCCGCCCACTATTACAACGCTCATTATTCCTACCTCCGTATCGCGGCGTGATCTTGCCGGTAATATATTGATTACATTAGTTAGCAATAACTAACCTCATTGATTAGTTTACCATACGCGGATTAATTTGTCAATATGTTTTTACAAATTTTTGTCTGCGATACGGAAACGGAATAATTTTTTTATAACTTCCATTCGCCGCTTTGCGTTTGAAGCTCTACCATATGCTTATAAATTCCGTCTTGTTTGATAAGCTCGGCGGGCGCGCCCTGTTCCTTGACAACGCCGTCCGAGAGTACGATAACCTTGTCCGCGCCGCTTACGGTTCGCATACGGTGGGCGATAATCATGACTGTTTTGTCCTTTATAAGCCTTGACAGCGCGGTTTGTATGAGCGTTTCGTTTTCCGCGTCCAGAGACGCCGTCGCTTCGTCAAGAAGGATTATCGGCGCGTCCTTAAGAAACGCCCTCGCGATAGAAATTCTCTGACGCTCGCCGCCCGACAGCTCGCAGCCGTTTTCGCCTATCATACTGTCGTAACCGTTTTCAAGCTTATTCACAAACTCGTCGCAGTTGGCGAGCTTCGCCGCGGCGATTACCTCCGCGTCCGTCGCGTCTTTTTTACCTATCCGTATATTTTCCGTAATCGTATTGTTGAACAGCGTGACGTCCTGGAATACGATTGAATAAATCGACGTCAGCGTTTCAGGGTCGATTTTTGAAATATCCATACCGCCGACGGTGATTTTGCCCTTGTTTATATCCCAAAAACGCGCGGCAAGTCTTGATACGGTTGTTTTACCGCCGCCCGACGGGCCGACAAGCGCGGTTACCTCGCCCTGCTTCGCCGTAAACGAAACATTTTTAAGCACCGTTTCGCCCGTGTTGTACGCGAAGCCGACATTATCAAATACAATATCATATCCCTTGTTGTTGATTTTATCCGTTCCCGTCTGAACGGGGTGGTCGAGTATCTCGTTCATA
>CAYRSG010000070.1:0-5450 GCA_964426905.1 uncultured Clostridium sp.
TGGAACTATTCTCTTCTTTTTTTTGTCACCTATCAATTATATCATAACATTTTTTCATCTGGTCAGATATTTATAAATCATAGACGTGCTTTCGGCGCGTGTAATTTCATTTTGAGGATTGAAGAAGCCGCCGCCGTCGCCGCTTACAACGCCCATGGCGGACAGCAGAGCTATATATCCCTTGTTTTGCTCAACGTCCTTGAAAGGGGCTACGTAAATATCGTCGTATTTCGCGTAATTCTCCGCGCCCATAGCGCGTATCATGTAGATCGCCGCCTTTTCACGCGTTACGGGAGCGTCGTCGTCGCGCTCCTCCTCCGATATAATATTTTTTCTCACGGAGGTTCTGTACACTGAATCGGTCTGCGCGGAATCGTTTTTAAAGACTATTATTCCGCTGTCGTATACGGCAGATAAAATGGCGAGGAAATCCTTCTGCGTAATTTTTTCGTTTGGTTTGAATTCGCCGCCTTCAAAGCCGACGCCGTAGTACGCGAGTTCCTCGGCGACGTCCTTTATCCAGTGTCCGTCAAGGTCGGAATAAGATATTTTGTCTTCTTCTCCTGTTATCTCCTCGTTTCTGTAATTTATTTTTTTGCCTGTAAACGGATTGATTCTTACATATGAATCGAGCGTGTAAACGGGAACGGCGGAAAGCTTATCGTCTGATACGTTAAGAATATATGTAAGATTGTATGCGTACTCGCCAAACATCGCCTTCGCCGCATCGTCCGCGTTCATAGCTTCGGAAATTGACGGGAACTCGGTATCGGAATACGAGATATAATATGAAAAGAGAGTCGAGCCGATGTACTCGACGCAGGCGTAATTATCGGCAACCTTTATTCCGTTAACGTATCTCTCATAGTTGTTATTCTTTTCGTTAAACTTATATTCTTCCGCTTTATCTCCCGCCAAAGCTTTAAGAGCGCCGTCGTTTTTATATACGATTTCTTCGCTTCGATCCCTGGCTTTGATTCTTCTAAAATTCAGAATTTCTCCTGTCTTTGCGTCGGCTGTCACATATATTCCGCCCTCCCCGTCGGTCATGGTCAGCGAGTACGAATACTGTTCCTTCCCGTACGATTTTTCCAGGCGTATATTTTCGGTTTTCGCGTCCGAACCGAGCGTAAGAGTTTTGTTTTCTTTAATCTGTTTTTCGATATCTTCCTTTGAAACAAGTCCGCTTATTTTTTCTATTTCGGCTATTTCCTGTTCGGTAAGCCCGCCCGCGTCGACAGTGCGGTCGGAGGAAGCGGAAGCTTCGGCTTTCGCGGAATATCCGGCAAAATCCGCGCTCAGCGCGTCAGGCTCAAATACGTCGCCTGTCAGCGCGTTAATGTATTTATCGCTTTCCTTTTCGAGATACACGGGATAGAAAATCTCATTGCCGTCCTCGTCCGTATAGCTTTGATATACCATTTCAAGTCCGAGCTTCTCGGCGTAATATTTCTGCGCGTCCTCTTTGGTTACGGCGCTGTCGACGTCGGGAAAATCAGTTTGCGCGTAGCCTATCGAAAAATTATTTACGCTTCCGTTGTTTCTGTTAACGCTGATATATCCGCTTCCGTCGCGGAATAAAACTCCGTTTACATACGTTTCGATATTAAAAGAATAGCCGGCGCCGTACAGAGTGGCGTTGCCGTTGTCGATAACCCGTATTTCGTAAGGGAAATCGGGATTTATTTTCTTTAAAAATTCTTCCGCGTTTGATTTTGCCTCGTCTGCGGACGTCTTCGATATGTAAGGCGAGTAGTCTTTGCCGGTTTCGGAGCTGCAAAAGTAATTCGTTACGGTTCCGTCCGAAGCGCACTGTACGGACATATGACCGCTGTAATCCTCGCTGTTCCAGTTGAAGCTGTATACCGTATTGCCGTACTCGGTGTAGTTGTCGCTTCGAAATTCGGTGTATTCCTCCGGAACGTCAATCCTCTTTTTTACGCTTTCCAGAACCGCCGTTATCTCCTCAAAACCGCTCCGACGCGTCTGCTCCGCGGTTGCTTGCTCCTCGCCGCCCCGCGCCAGCGCGCACGGCGCGGATATTGACGCTAAAAGCGCCGCCGTAATAATAATTGAAAGAAACTTTTTCACGTTAATTCCTCCTTATCTGTAATTTTATCCTTCATATATAATATCTTTTAAGACGCCGAAAGGTTGCGTAAATTTTAAAATTATACCAAAAAACTCCGCATAGCAAAACGGAGTTTTTTGAAATTCTACCCTTTTATCCCGATTGGCAATATTTATTTTACGTCAGCCCTTTTATCCTATAACAAGTCTGAACCTAATATCGCCGGTATACGCGGGCGTGTAATTAGTGTAGAGAACGCCTTTCTCTGTGAAGCTTGACAGCATCAGCGAAAGACTGGCCGAATCGGTTTCATACAAATCGTCGGAAACGCTGTAGGAGTACTGACGGACAACGTCCATCGCCTTGTCGATATTATCGGCGGATATTTTTATCTGCCCTATGGCTTTGTTCTGTTCCTCTTTAATAGGGTTGCCATTTTTATCGATTCTGTAGTACTGTCCGTGAGCTATATTGCCCTCTTCCGCGAGGGAGTAGCGTTCCTCCACATCCGCGACTTCTTGCGTTTCCTGAATATCGCTTTGCGCCATGGCGATTTCATCGTCGTACGACATACGAGCCTTTGAAAGCGAGAAGCTTTCGGCTTCGTGATTTTCCGGTATGTCGTTAACCGTGTCTTCCGGCGGAATATCAGCCGGTACGCTTTTGGCGTTATCCTCCGCCGCCGGAATCGGCGCCGCTGAAAAATCAGGATTTGAAGCCGCCGCAGCTGTCGGCTGCGAGACGGCTATTTTAACCTGCTCCGTCTTAGGCGCCGGAGACGCCGCCGTTGTTTCACCGGCTGTTTTTAAAGAAGCCGACGTAATTACAGACGGCGCGGACGGCGCGGTATTTGCCGCCGGCGCGGGCGTATACGCGTTTTCGCGCGAAATGCTTTTCTCCGTTTTTTCTTTGTTCTCAAGAGCGGGCGCTGTCGGTTCCGCGAGCGGCGAATCGGTAGCGGCAGCGGAATTTCCGCCGTCCTCCGGCGTTATGCGCGGATCACGCGCCGAAGAAGACGTATTATCGTTCGTAACGACAGTTTCCTGTTCTATTACGCCGCCGTCATCCGGCTTCATTCTGTTAAGGAGATTGGCGCTGTTTGCGGTAAGAACCGCGACAAGCGCGAAACAAGCCGCCGCCGCGCCGTAAATTTTTCCGTTTCGGCGCAGATTTTCCGCTATACGGAACGATATACGCTTTCTCTTTCTTTCTTCAGCGTCAATACGTATATTAAGGTTATCCATAAAGTCCGGGGGAGACGGTATTTTTGGAAGCGATTTCGCCGTTTTGATGATAGATAGCGTAAAATCAAGCTCGTCGGCGCAGTCTTTGCATTCGGCGGCGTGCGCGTTCATAGCGAGCTTTTCCGCGTCGGTAAGACTTTCGTAATTGTCAAGAAATTTTTTGAAATCCTCACAGTTCATAACATCCCCTCCTTTCTTTCATCTTCGTTACTCATTATATTAGACGATATAAATACTAAAAAAGTTCCCGATTTTTCATTAAAATTTTTTTCAGCGCGTTTCTTGCTCTGTTTATGCGTGATTTTACGGTTCCGGTAGGGAGAGAAAGAATACGCGATATCTCATCGTAGCTCATTCCCTCGACGTCGCAGAGAGTTATAACGGCTCTGTATTCTTCCCTAAGCTCCGCTATGGCGGCGCGCACCGCTCTCTGACGCTCGTCGAGCTCCGCGACGTCTTCGGGAGTGGGGGACTCGTCTCTGACGTCAAAGTCTTTCAAACCATCGCTCATACCGTTAATACTCAGCACGTTTGCGTGTTTCTTGCGTTTACGGAGAATATCGGAGCAAACATTCGCGGTTATTCTGTATAGCCATGTGGAGAATGAGGACTGTTCCTTGAACGACTCAATATTTCTGTACACGCGGACAAACGTTTCCTGAGCCGCGTCGTACGCGTCTTCACGGTCTGAAAGCATGCCGTAGGCAATGTTTATAACCTGCGTCTGATATCTTGCAAACAGCGCGTTAAACGCCTCTCTGTTTCCCTTTCTGCATTTTTTTATAAGATCGTTTTCGGTCAAGTACCTCACCGCCTTTGCGCTTTATTTACGGACAAATCAGAAGTTTTTTATTCTTTTCATATAAGCGTCGTAATAAGATTTTACGTCCTCCATGCAGTCTCCGTTGAATTTATCCAAAAACGCCTTTGTTATTTCAAATGCCGTGACGGCTTCTATAACAACCGAACACGCCGGAACGGCGCATACGTCCGAACGCTCGACCGTCGCCTTATGAGGAGACTTGTCGTTTATATTAACGGTAGAGAGCGGATTATACAGCGTGGGAATAGGCTTCATCGCCGCTCTGACGATAATCGGCTCGCCGTTTGACATTCCTCCTTCGATACCTCCGGCGTTGTTTGTAATTCTGTGAAAATTTCCGTCGTATTCTATTTCGTCGTGTACATGAGAGCCGGGAGTCTCGCTCGCGCCGAATCCCATGCCGATTTCAACGCCTTTAATCGCCTGAACGCTCATAACCGCGAAGGCGATGTTCGCGTCGAGCTTTCTGTCGTAGTGAACGTAGCTGCCGAGTCCTGCCGGCGCGCCTTTAACTATCGTTTCTACAACGCCGCCGCAGCTTTCTCCGCTCGCTTTTATAGCGTCGATATATTCCATGGCGCGCTTCGCGGCTTCTTCATCTCCGAAGCCCACCGGAGAGCTTTTCACTTTTTCGCGAAAGTCCTCGCCGCTGACGTCGGCTGTATCCTCTACCGCTCCGATTCTTTTTACATGACTCAGAAATTCGACGCCGAACGGTTCGAGAGCCTGCCTTACCAGCGCGCCGGCGGCAACTCTTGCCGCGGTTTCTCTCGCGCTGGCTCTTTCAAGAACGTTACGGAGATCGCGGTGGTTGTATTTCATTCCTCCCGTAAGGTCGGCGTGACCGGGGCGCGGACATTCGACGGATTTTTCGCCGCGGCATTTCTCCGTTCCCATTATATTCTCCCAGTTTTTCCAGTCTTTATTTTCTATATTTAAAGCGATGGGACTGCCGAGCGTGACTCCTCCTCTTACGCCGGAAAGTATTTGGGCTCTGTCCTTTTCGATTAACATTCTTCCGCCTCTGCCGTAGCCCTTCTGACGCGCGGCAAGCTGTTCGTTTATTTTCTCAAGGCTTATTTTAACGCCGGAAGGCATTCCCTCTATTATAACGGTAAGGCATTTTCCGTGGGTTTCTCCGGCTGTAAAATATCTTAGCATAGTTTCTTCTCCATTCTTTTAAAAGTCAGTATAATTTTAGTCGTTGCTATACATAGAAGTATATACATTTATTTATTTTATCACTTTTCCGGATTTTTTTCAAGTTTTATATGACAGTTATGAATAAAAATAATGTATAGAATTCAATGAT
>CAYRSG010000071.1:0-5367 GCA_964426905.1 uncultured Clostridium sp.
GCCGCCGAGGAACGGGCAAAGGAGATTGTCGAGACGTTTTCTCATACGCGTCCCGATGGAACAAAATGCTTTACAATTCTTGACGAATACGGCATATCGTACACGGCGGCAGGCGAAAATATCGCATACGGACAAACGTCCTCCGAAGCTGTTATGAACTCGTGGATGAATTCAACCGGTCACAGAGCTAATATTTTAAAATCAAATTATACAAAAATAGGCGTGGGATTCTATAATAGCGGCGGCGTTTATTACTGGGTTCAGCTGTTTATCGGATAAATATAAAAATTTAACGGATGAAAAGCTACACGGGAGCGATATCGTCGGTAAGATCACAACATATAGGCGTCGTTTTATGATAACGGCGAGAAAATTATAAGCGAAACCACAGACGTCGGTTTTTTAAAGGCAGGAGTATAACTTCCCCTGAGTTCAGGCGCCTAAATATATATATAGATATATCCTCTGAAACGATAGCAATGTACAGAAAAAGCGGCGTGTCACACAATCTTGATAGCCGCTTTTTTGGCGTCCCGTCTGACAGCCTGCCATAAAATTTGCCGCTTTATTGTTTTAAGTTATACCGCCCCGGTGTGTTATTTTTTTATTTCAGGATAAAATTTAAACATATGATTAAGAGGACCGCTGCCGCCTCCGAGATCGAGCATATCGCTCAAGGCTCCCGTAATATAATTTTTCGCATTCCCGATCGCGCTTTTTATATCATTGCCTTTGGCGAGATTAGCTGCAATCGCGCTTGAAAGAGTACAGCCCGTACCGTGAGTATTCGGATTGTCAATCCTCCGCGCGTCAAACCATTCGCCGTCTCCGTCATAGAGCAAATCGTTACTTGTTTCGGCAAGATGACCGCCCTTTAAAAGAACGCGGACGTTATATTTATCGTGAATAAATTCCGCGGCTTTAAGCATGTCCGCCTCGTTTTTTATATCGAAGCCGCACAGAATTTTTGCTTCATGCAGATTTGGGGTTATGATATCCGCGACGGGAAATAAAAGGGATGTGAGAGTATCGACAGCGTCCGGCTTTAACAGTGGGTAGCCGCCGGTTGAAAACATAACGGCGTCAAGAACAACATTTTTTGCTTTATATTTGTTTAGTCTGTCGGCTATTACTTCAATTATCTCGCTTGAAGAGACCATTCCTATTTTAACGGCGTCGGGAAAAATATCCTCAAAAACAGCGTCAATCTGCGACGCCGCGATATCGGCGGGAACGTCAAAAACGCCGTAAACGCCTTTAGTATTCTGCGATGTAACGGATGTTATAACGCTCATGCCGAAAACGCCGTTAGCGGCGAACGTTTTTAAATCAGCCTGAATTCCCGCGCCGCCGCTTGAATCGGAACCGGCTATTGTAAGAGCCGTTTTCATATTATCATACCCGCCTTTTCATATAAATCCTTCGCCGCTTTTTCAATATTCCGCCGCGCAAAAATTCCGGACGCCGCCGCCGCTCCGGCAACTCCCGCGCCTTTAAGCAAAAGAATGTTTTCCGCCGTTATTCCGCCTATTGCGGCTACGGGAATATTCACTGAAGCGGTTATGCTTTTAAGAGTCTCCATGCCCATTTTTTTTGCGCCGCTTTTTGTTCCTGTTCCAAATATTGCCCCGCAGCCAAGATAATCCGCTCCGTCCTTTTCCGCTCTGAGCGCCTGTTCAGGGGTTTTCGCGGTCGCTCCGATTATTTTATCGCCGCCTAAAATGCCGCGCGCCTCCCTGACCGGTATATCGTCCTGCCCGATATGGATTCCATCGGCTCCGGACGCCTTTGCAACTTCTATATTATCGTTTATAATAAGCGGCACGTTATATTTTTTACAGATTTCTTTTATTTCAATCGCGGATTTCAGGAAATCATCAAAATCCATTTCTTTTTCGCGAAGCTGCAGCAATGTAACTCCGCCCTTCAGCGCGTTTTCAACATCCTCTTTAAGCGTTCTGCCGTCAAGCCATGCCCTATCCGTGACTGCGTAAAGACGCAGCAGCTTTCTATCTATACTCAATTTCAATCCCCTCCGTATCGGGATTTGTCATTTCGTCAAAAAAATTCAGCTTATACGAAGCCGTTCCAATCCCGTCCCGGTATGCTTTTTCCCCGCAGCTTCCGTATATTGCAAAAGCCGATATAACGGCTTCAAACAATTCCGCGCTGTTTGCCGCGGCAAACGCGCCGACGACCGAGGAAAGCATACATCCGGCGCCGGTAATTTTTCGCATCATCTCATGACCGCCTTTTATCACCGCGGTCTTTTCGCCGTCGGTAACGACGTCCTCGGCTCCGCTTACTCCGACAACCGCGCCGCTTATGCCGGCGAGTCTTTTCGCAAGAATTATAACGCCCTCAGCGTTTTCGCCGCAGGCGGAATCAACGCCGAAAATATTTTTGGAGTTGAGGCATATGCTTTTAAGCTCGGATATGTTGAGTCTTATGATATCCGGCTTTATCTGTTCCGTAACGGCGTTCACAGCGTTTGTTCTCATTACCGAAACGCCCGCTCCGACAGGATCGAGAACAACGGGAATGCTTTTTTTCTTCGCTGTTTTTCCCGATACAAGAATTGCTTCGAGCCGCCTTTCGGAAATAGTTCCGGTGTTTATAACCAGTCCGTCGGCGATTTCCGTCACCTGAGACGCTTCGAGCGGGTCGTCCGCCATGATGGGCGACGCGCCTATCGTAAGCGTTATGTCGGCGCAATTGGCGGCGGCGACGTAGTTTGTTATGTTATGAACAAGAGGACGTTTATTTTTTACGTTTTGAAGAAATTTTTCAATCATATTAATCTCCATGGCTTTTCCTCCCCCCGCCGTAAATAAAAATATTAACGCTTTATCATGGCGGATAACGCGTTAAAAGGAGATTATGCCCATGAGCGTTTCCGTCTTTTGCGAAAAGCGCATGGGCGATAAAATCTTTTAGTATGATTTTTCACGCTACGCCTCAAAAAATTTATCAAGCGCATGCGTCTTTTTTAGCGCGGTTACAAGAAATACCGCTATTAGGGTACCTCCTGCCGAGCTTACCGTAAACGGCAGGACATATGCGAACAGCGCGGCTTCTTTTCCCATTACATATACCGCTATAGGATATGCCGCCAGCGCTCCGATAATTCCCGTGCCGATAAGCTCGCCTATGTAGGCAAGCGGAAGTTTTTTGGAAAATTTATAGCAAAGTCCGCCCAGCAGCGCGCCGAACATACTTCCCGGGAAAGCGAGAAGAGTTCCCATACCCGTAGCGAGACGCAGAGCCGACGTCAGAAACGCCATAATCACTCCGTAAAAAGGACCCAGATATACGGCGGCTATTACGTTTATAAGGTGCTGTATAGGAAAACATTTCGACGCTCCCACAGGGAAATATAGCGGCGAGCATACAACGCCTACCGCAATCAGAACTCCGGCTACGGCAAGTTTTTTTATTGATATTTTGTTCATTTTAATTCTCTCCTTTAATATATATCACATTTAAAATATAAAGTCAAATAAAATATGTAAATTTATCAGACTATAGACAAAGCCCTTGCTTTTTTCGCTAAAAAAATTCAAAGGCGGCATAAATAAATGCCGATTCATATCTTCCTCCCTTGATAATATGAGTATATTTGTACAGCTGCCGAACAAAAAAGGGTTACGCGAAGAAGTATCTACACCCGCGGTGGTGTACCCCTTCGTGTAACCCTTGGTTTCACTCTATATATAATTATAGCAGAAATTTTTTTATTGTCAAGCGTTTTTAAAGTTTTTATATGACCGTTTAGATTAGTAAGGCGAGCTTAATACAGCCGGCTGATTTTATTGCAGCGCGGTTTCGATATCGGTTTTCAGCTTGTCCTTGTCGGCGCACTGAAATTCCAAAGCCGAAATATCGTTTGACGTATTAAGCATTATGAGCGCCGGAGTATTACCCTGTACGGGGAAATTCTTTGCCGCTTCGCTGTCCTCGTCGATATTTATGATGTTGAAATTGATTTTGCCGTCATATTCCTTTTTCAGCTCCTCAATCATGCTCTGCGTTTTGTCAAAATCAGCGTCTCCGTTCGACACAAAATACATAAATGTCGGCGTAACCTTTTCTTCGTCCTGCGTTTGCGTCGACGAGCTTTCAGCAACGCTTCCTGTTGTTGTGTTTGAGCTTGCGCCGCATCCGGAAATCATTCCCGCGGCAAGCGTCAGCGCCGCGATAAGCGCTATTACTTTCTTATTCATAACTATACCTCCGTTTTCAGTTGTTTGTTTACTATATCCAAAGCCCGCAACGCTATTTTATTATAGCGTTCGGCTTTATTTCGTATTCTTTCACCGAGACCTTCGATTATTCCGAAATTCGCGTTCATAGGCTGAAAATCTGTATTCGCATCATTTGAAATATACAGCGGCAACGCGCCTATGCACGTCTTCGCGTCCGGCTCGAACATACCGCGTCCCTGTACCGTCGCCGCCATGTTATAACCCGCAAGTATTCCGCTCGACGCCGACTCCACATAGCCCTCGACGCCGGTTATCTGACCGGCAAAAAATATCTTGGGATATTCTCTCATTCGGTAATATTTGTCGAGCGTAACAGGCGCGTTTATATACGTATTGCGGTGCATTACGCCGTAACGCGCAAACTCTGCGTTTTCAAGCCCCGGTATCATAGAAAATACGCGTTTCTGTTCGCCCCACTTCAAATTCGTCTGAAATCCGACCATGTTGTAAAGCGTGCCCTCCTTGTTGTCCTGACGGAGCTGCACGACGGCGTAAGCGTCGTCCTTCCCTGTTTTCGGATTGACAAGTCCGACAGGCTTTAAGGGTCCGAAGACAAGCGTTTTTTCGCCGCGCTTCGCCATAACCTCCACAGGCATACAGCCCTCAAATACCCTGCTGTTCTCAAACTCCTTCAGGGGAGCTGTCGCGGCTGTAATAAGAGCGTTATAAAAATCGGTATATTCCTCTTTTGTCATAGGGCAGTTTATATAATCCGCCGCGCCCTTGCCGTATCTCGCCGCCTTAAAAACCTTGTCATAGTCGATGCTTTCCTCTGTTATAACCGGCGCCGCCGCGTCGTAAAAATACAGCGAATCAGCGCCTGTAAGCTTTTTTACCGTTTTGGCAAGCGCGTCGGAAGTAAGCGGTCCTGTGGCTATAATTGTATATTCATCCGTATTTATTTCGGTAATTTCACCGGTTTTAACTGTTATGAGCGGATTGCTTTTTATCCTGTCCGTAATATATTTTGAAAAAACATCTCTGTCAACCGCCAGCGCGCCTCCTGCCGGTACGCGGCTTATATCAGCCGCCTCCATCATAAGCGAGCCGAAAAGACGCATTTCCTCCTTTAAAAGTCCGCAGGCGTTTTCTATCCTGTCGG
>CAYRSG010000072.1:0-4819 GCA_964426905.1 uncultured Clostridium sp.
ATGACATCGGAGGAACGGCAGAAACGAATTGCGGAGCTTGAAAGAGAGGCGGCGCTTGAGAAAGAACGTCTGCTCCGAGCAAAAGATGAAATGCCGATGAGAAAAGCGGTGTAAAACGGAAAGCGCGCCCGTTAAGGACGCGCTTTTTGAGAATAATATAATCAATCACATTATAAAGCGCGTTAGAAACAGACGCGCTTTTTCTATGAAAAATAACGCTTAAATACAGCCCGGAACGCGAGACACGGCGGCAGATATCTTACATTTATTTACAAATTGATGACAAATATTATACATATTATCTCACCCTATTGTAATTTCCTGTGACATATTATATAATAAATGGGAATTAAAGGAAAAGGAGATGGCGATATGTATACGCTAACGGAAGAAAAGAAAATACTTGAGGAACAGGAATACGTCGCTTATGGTATACGCTATAACAGCGAATACTGTATAGACGATGTATCGGCGGATAAAGAGGCGGTAAAACGGCTTGTCGCAAATTGTAATAAATACGAGCTTGATCCCGTGCATCTGCGCGATGTGGTAGAAGATTTTTTGACTGAAGAGGGAGCGTAACGCTCCCTCTTCAGCGCGTTTTTATGCGTTTGGAAAAAATCAGTTTACATAAAATATGAAAGATTCTCACGTATCTGCTGAGGGCATGATTATTTTCGGCGAAAGCGCCGCTATTTTTCTTTTTGTATTACTTCATTATCGTTTTCCGTATGTAAATGCTCATGATTTAATAAATCATTATGGATATGGGTATGCTCGTTCTCGCTGCCGTTATGAACGTGAAAATGCGAATGCTCGTGTATATGTTGATGAGTGTGAGCCATATTTCCATGACTATGCTCGTGGGTATGGATATGCTGATGGGTGTGAGTGTGCTGCAGGGTTATTGTATCCTTTATCATAATAATAGCGCTTATCGCCATTATAGCCAATGCGATATAAAACTGTAAATGCGGTCTTTCTTTAAGTATTATCATGCTAAACGCCACGCCTAAAAACGGCGCGACAGAATAATATGCGCTTGTTTTAGCGGCGCCAAGCTCTTTTTGCGCCATTATGTAAAAGTTTATACTGAGACCGTAAGCGACAAACCCAAGCGTTAAAGCGGCTGCAATCCATACAATGTTCGGTAAATGCTCGCCTGTAACAAAAGCTATTATCAGACTTCCCAAACCGGAAAAACAGCCTTTAATAGTAACAATTTCTATGGAGCTTTTACTGCTCAGCATTTTTGTGCAGTTGTTTTCAAAGCCCCAGCATATACAAGCGCCGATGACAAATAATGAACCTGTATTAAAGCTAAAGCTGCCCGTTCCCTCAAATCCGAGAATAATACTCGCCAAAGTAACCATTATAATAGCGATAATCAGCCTTTTTGATAAAACCTCCTTAAAAATAAAGAACGCAATCAATGAAGTCGCTGCGATTTCAAAATTATTCAGCAGCGAGACGTTTGCTGAGTTTGTTTTTGTAATTCCGGTCATCAGCAGTATGGGAGCTATAATATCCAACAAAACCATGGCGACTGTATACGGCAGCTCTTTTTTTGTCAAAGGCTCTTTGACGGCCGTTTTGCCAGAGAGCTTACATATAAAACCGTATATAAGCAATCCTATACCCGCGCCCAGGTATAAAAAAGCGGCCATCATTGTAGGCTCGACATTGTTAAGCAATATTTTTGATAACGGAATATTAATTGCGTAAAATGCCGCCGCGAGAAGAGCGAAAACAGTCGCTGTATTTTTTTTGCTCATATTCGTCAAATCCTTTATAAAATATTATTATATTGATGATTTAAGCGGTTTTTGAAGCTTATGCCGGCAAATTATTTAATTCCGGATTAGCGGGGGAGTAACCAAAGCCTGCCGCTGTTTTTGTTAAGGCTCATAGTCGTTTTTTATAAATCCGGATATCTTCTCCGCGGTTCTTATAGGCGCGTCGTGAGCGGCGCCCCATTCCATATCCTTGTTTCGATAGTCGAATTTAAGAGTGAATTTATGTATATCCGCTTGAATACGCTTAAGCTCATCCATTTGCTTGGAAAACATTGACGTAAGGAACATAGCCGCCTCGTTGTCTTTGAGCGACTTGGGAGCCGTATCGGAAAGCAGCTTCATGTGCTTAAGGCACAGTCCCTTTGAAGCGTCGAATTTCTTTTTAAATTTTTCGTCGTTTGCCCACATATACAGCAGTACGTCGGCATAGCGCTCCATTGTATGATTGATTTTATCGCACACTACGCAACCGCTCTCAATACTGTCAAGCTGTTTTGAAAGCGACGCGGCAAAATCCGCCGAGCCTGTTTTTTTGAACAAACCGCCTTTTTGTTTCTCAAGAGCGGAGGACTTCTTTGAAAGAGAATCAAGCTTTTTACGTATTTCTTCAAGATGGGAATCAAAGACAAGCGCAAGCGCGAGCTTGTTTTGCATGTCAAAAAGCATGGAAAAATGATGATTGCAGAATCCCTTTTCATTGGAAAGCGTTCTAAAATCAGGCTCCATCATCGCCGCTCCAAGCGTATAATCAAGAGTTTCCCTTTCCAGTTTCTTTTCAAGCAGGCACATCGGACACTCGCAGTCAATGTCATACGCTTCGTTTACGGGAATTGTATAAATCTGTTCTTTCAAGAATATCACCTCGTATAATATTATATCATCGCGCCGTCGGTCTTTCAAGCACAATATATAGTATATTTTTATAAAAAATTACCCGTATAAAACATATTTTCTGTGAAAAAGTCGGAAAAACTATACATTTTTTCGCGTGATATTTATATATAAACTAATTAAAATTCATAAAAATAATTTTTTTTGGAATATGTTCTTTAAAAAGCACAAAAAATATGCTATAATACCGTTGTCTATAAAAATGGCGACAATGTTATAATTAACACTGTATAAAATAATAAGTATTGGAGGATTTTAACATGACTGAAAACAAGACAGTTCTTGCATGGCTGGACGAAATGTCGGCTATGTGTCAGCCGGACAAAATTGTTTGGATTGACGGAAGCGAGGCTCAGCTTGACGAACTCAGAGCAGAGAGCGTTAAGACAGGCGAAATGATTAAGCTTAACGAGGAAAAGCTCCCCGGCTGTTATTATCACAGAACAGCTCCGAACGACGTAGCGCGCGTTGAAGACAGAACATTTATTTGCACGCCTACCGAGGAAGAAGCCGGACCTATAAACAACTGGATGGCTCCGGATGAGATGTACGCTAAACTAAAGGCTCTTTACACAGGTTCAATGAAGGGCAGAACAATGTATGTAATTCCTTATTCAATGGGACCTGTCGGCTCGCCGTTCTCAAAGATCGGTATTGAGCTTACGGACAGTATATATGTCGTACTTAACATGGCTATTATGACGAGAGTCGGCGTGAAGGTTATGGAGCGGCTCGGAAACAATCCTGACGCGGAATTTATTAAGTGTCTGCACGCGAAGAAGGATGTAAATCCCGATGACAGATATATCGTTCAGTTCCCGCAGGACAACACAATCTGGTCGATTAATTCGGCTTACGGCGGAAACGTTCTTCTCGGAAAGAAGTGCTTTGCTCTCAGAATAGCTTCATATCTGGGCAAAAATCAGGGCTGGATGGCTGAGCATATGCTTATCCTCGGTCTCGAGAATCCGCAGGGCGAAGTAAAATACATTTGCGCCGCGTTCCCGTCGGCGTGCGGAAAGACAAACCTCGCGATGCTTATTCCTCCCGAGTATCTCAAAAATCAGGGATATAAGGTATGGACGGTCGGCGACGACATTTCATGGCTGAACATCGGTCCGGACGGCAGACTTTACGCTATAAACCCCGAGGCGGGCTTCTTCGGAGTCGCTCCGGGCACAAGCGTTAAGACAAACTTCAACGCTCTTGAGTCTACAAAGAAGAACACAATCTTCACCAACGTGGCTATAAATAAAGATGATATGACTGTTTGGTGGGAAGGTCTTGACAAGAATCCTCCTGTCAACGCTATAGAATGGAAGGGCGCCGAGGTTAACGGTCCCGAGTTTACCGCCGAGGGCAACACGCTTGCTCATCCGAACTCAAGATTTACCGCTCCCGCTGTAAACTGCCCGTGCATTTCGCCTGAATTCGAGAACCCGCAGGGCGTTCCTGTTGACGCTATCGTATTCGGCGGCAGACGCGCTAAGTGCGCTCCGCTGGTATATCAGTCAAGAGACTGGCAGCACGGTACGTTCGTAGGCGCGACAATGGCTTCAGAGACAACCGCGGCTGCCGCGGGCGCTGTAGGCGTTGTAAGGCGCGACCCGATGGCTATGAAGCCGTTTGTCGGCTACAATATGGCTGATTACTGGGGTCACTGGCTTGAAATGGGCAAGAAGCTCGGCGACAAGGCTCCGAAGATTTTCCATGTCAACTGGTTCAGAAAGGACGACGAAGGACGCTTCATGTGGCCGGGATTCGGCGATAATATGCGCGTGCTTCTGTGGATTCTTGACCGCTGCGCGGGTAAGGTTGACGCTGACGAGGTTGCTATCGGTTATGTTCCGAAGCCTGAAGATATTGACCTGACAGGTCTTGAAGATGAAAACATCGATATCAAGGGACTTCTTACGATCGATCATGACGAGTGGATGAAGGATGTTACAGATCCTGATACGGGTATTGAGCAGTATTTCGCTCAGTTTGGAGACAGACTTCCGAAGGAAATGGCAGACGAGCTTAACAAGCTGAAGGCAAATCTTTCAAAGTAATTAACAGAATATAAAAATCCGTCCCTGAAGACGGCGGCAGAAGGATAAAATGTGATTTACAGCATTTTATCCTTTTTG
>CAYRSG010000073.1:0-4730 GCA_964426905.1 uncultured Clostridium sp.
GATAGTAGCGCATAATCAGGGCATGTTCCTCCGGAGTATGCTGTTTGGGGTGACTCTTAGGCCGATGGCTTTTGTCCTTAAGACTTTGCCATGTGCCGTCGTATTTGTGCTTCCATTCGTATATTGCATTTCTGGAAACGTGGAAGTATCTGCTTGCGGCGCTGACGCCTTTTTTCATTGAATATTTAATTACACGTTGACGAAAGCGTGCATTTTCTGTTATACTAACCATGAGAATAGCTCCTTTACTAATGTTTTTCTTGCTTATTAAACATTATATCATATTTTGGAACTATTCTCTTCTTTTTTTGTCACCTATCAATTATATCATAACATTTTTGATATTTTTCAATTATATATCAAAAAAAGCGGCTGAAAATAAATCCCGCCGCTTTACAGTCTATAATCTGTATTTTTCCGCCTGTTTTATAAACATTTCGGCATATTTGCCGTTTCTGTCCATAAGCTCGCTGTGCGTGCCCTCCTCGATTATTTCGCCGCCCTCAAGCATAATTATTCTGTCCGCCATACAAGTGGTTGACAGGCGGTGCGAGATAAATATGACCGTCTTACGCTCGGAAAGCGTCATCATAGTCCGGTTTAGCTTATACTCGCTTATCGGGTCGAGAGCCGAGGACGGCTCGTCAAGAATTACGCATGAGCATTTTTTTGCGAAAATTCTTGCAATCGCGATTTTTTGCTCCTCGCCGCCCGACAGATTAACGCCCTCCTCGGAAAATTCACGCGTAAGCGGCGTGTCTATTCCTTTTCGCAAAGCCTTCAGCTTATCTGAAAAGCCGCTTTTATTGAGCGCGTCCTCGATTTCACTACGGCGTTCGTCCTTCACAAAATTCATTTCAACATTCTCCGCGATTGTTCCGGCGAATACCTTATAATCCTGAAATACGGAACCGAAAAGGCTTCTATAGCTTTCCGTTGAGTATTCCTTTATATTGACTCCGTCAACCGTTATCTCGCCTTCCGTAACGTCATAAAGCCGCATAATAAGCTTTACAAGCGTCGATTTTCCGGCGCCGTTATAGCCGACTATCGCGATTTTCTCGTACGGCTTTATATCGAGATTGATATTTTTAAGGCTGTAATTTTCCGCGCCCTCGTATTTAAACGACACGTTTTTCATGGAAATAACCGACGGTTCGTTTTTCGCCTCGATTCCCGCCTGACGCTCGATTTTCGGCTCATACGCGAGAAATTCCCTGAAATTATCCACATACAGACTTTGCTCCGCCAAATCGGTCAGCACGTTTATAAACTCGCCCGCGCGGTATGTAAAATCCCAGACCGCGCTCGTAAGCGCGGCAAGGTCGCCGAATTTGAGCGTTTTCAAAACAAGGGTCTTGAAGCACAGATAAAGGTATATCAAAAAGTCGAGCAGACCGCCGGTTGACAGCTCGGAAATAACCCAGAAAACCGTTATTTTCCGCCCCGCTCTGTCGTTTATATCCCAGATGCGCTTCATTGTGTCCTTTAACCGCTTAAACAGCGTTTTGTGCATATCCGAAAGACGTATTTCCTTCGCGTAGTCGGCAAGGTAAAACACGCGCGTCATATAGTCGCGCTCGCGCTCGCGCGGCTTTTCTTCAACGTGCATTTCATATCTTCTTTTTACTATCAGCGCGTTAAAAACAAGTCTTATAACAATCGCCGCCGCGGCGAACAGCATAAGAACAGGGTCGTTGACAAGCACAAATCCGCCGAAAAAGAATATATCCGACAGCCTTGCCGCGAACACGCACCATGAATTGTACATTTCGCCCATTTTCTCATCGCCCTGCGACGCCGCCCAGACAAAATCGGTATAAAATTTCGGCGTTTCGTAATATACCAAATCCATTTTATGCGCCTGAGAGAATATGAGCTTATTCATTCCCGCCTGAACCTTAACCCAGCCCGTGGCGCGCAGGTATTCGGCGCACAGTGCGCCCAAAGCGTGTCTTACTATCATCGCAATACTTACCAGCGCGAGAAATGCCAGAAGCTCCTTAAAGCTTCTGCCCTCTGTCAGTCCGTTAAATATATACTTTACAGAATAAGCTCCCGAAAGCATATCCACAAACGACACGTATACGCAAAATATAAAATTCAATATAAAGAATGACGGCGCGAATTTAAGAAAATATTTCATCATCAAAAGATGATTGGATATTATATGTAAAAACTTTTTCATTATTAATCCGCCCCGCTTTCCCTGTATTGTTTAGACTGCATATTAAACATTTCCGCGTACTTGCCGCCCCTCGACATAAGCTCGCTGTGCGTTCCCTGTTCGGCGATTTCGCCGTTTTCAAGCAGATAAATTACATCCGCGTTTACCGCCGACGAAAGCCTGTGCGATATAAACATTACCGTCTTGTCCTTACACGCGGTCATCATGTTTTCAAACATTTCGTACTCGCTTATCGGGTCGAGCGCGCTTGACGGCTCGTCAAGTATCGCTATTGACGACTGCTTCGCAAACACTCGCGCAACCGCGATTTTCTGAAACTCACCGCCCGAGAGTATCGTTCCCTCGTCGTCAAACTCACGCGTAAGCTGCGTTTTCATTCCTTTTTCAAGACTCTCCGCCTTATCCAAAAGTCCGCTCGCTTTAATCGCGTTTTTGGCGATTTCGCTGTCGTTTTCGTTTTCGGCGGGATGAAGCAGCACGTTTTCCTCAATATCCGCCGCGAAGATTTTAAAATCCTGAAATACCGTGCCGAAGCGGTGACGGTAGTCCGATAGCTTGTATTCCTTTATATTTACGCCGTCAAGGAGTATCTCGCCCTCCGTAACGTCATACAGACGCATTATAAGCTTAACAAGCGTGGATTTTCCCGCGCCGTTATGACCGACAAACGCGACCTTCCGCCCCGCCGGAATATCAAGGCTGATATTTTTGAGAACGGGCTTTGTCTGTCCCTCATATGTAAACGATACGTTTTTAAGCGTCAGGCGGTGCATTTTGTTTTCGGGTATTATTCCGTTGCCGTTTTCCTTTATTTTCGGCTCATACTCAAAGAATGTCCTTATATTTTCAACATACAAGCCGTTTTCTATGAACTCCGACATATTCGTTGACATAGAATAAATATTTTTCTGCAATACCGTCGCCGCGTTCAAAATCGTTACGACGTCGCTTAAATTATACGCGCTCCGCTCAATGTAACGCCATATTATAATTCCCTGCGACACGAGATATGTGCCGAAGCTCATAAACAGCTCTCGAAGTACCCTAAGCCACGCTTCAATTCCATAATAATGATGCGTTATTTTTAACGCTTCCCTTACCGACTCGTCAAAGCGCCTCAGGAGCGGAAAAAACATATGTCCAAGCCGCAGCTCCTTCGCGTAATCCTGCAAATATACAGTTCTTTTGACGTAATCAAACGTACGTCTCTGCGGCGTTGTTTCAACCATACACTCATATTTGAGCTTTGAACGCTTTTTGTCTATAAGAATCGAGCAGACCGCGCAGACAAAGACTATCGGTATCACGATAGGCTCCCATACCGCGATTACGCATATGCTCACAACCGCCGCCGCGATAATGGCAAGCATACGCGTGCAGTTTTCAAGTATCTTCATGCCCCTCTGCAATATCTCCGAGTTCGCGCGTGTGTATTTGTCGTAAAATTCAGGGTTTTCGTAGCACGACAAATCGCACTCAACCGCTTTTTCATACATCTTCGCAAGCAGCTTCTCCTGCATTTTAATATTCAGCTTACGTCTGTACCAGTTCCAGTGCCACGCGGTGAACACGCCTGTCGCGACTCCGTATGCGAGAACCGCTAAAAGAAGCATAACAACCTTTGAAAATTCTGTTCCGCTTTCGATGGCTTTTACAATAAATCTCAAAAGAAAAACCGAATAAAACAGCTCTCCGACTCTGTAGATAAGCCAATGGAGAAATTCGCACACAACTCCCATAGGACACGCTTCCCATATAAGGCGCATCATGTAAAAATTGTTTTTTATCGCTTTCATTATTAACCCCCTTAAACTAAAAAAGTGCGTCGCCTCTCACCGAAGCAACGCACTGAAAAATACATTACTCCGATTGCTGCGACACAACTTTCCTGCGAAATACGAACGGGAAAATAGAGAATGTATTTTTATACAAAATATCATTCCCATTCGTATTTACGCTTATTCAGTTGTGTCGCAATTACATTTTACCACATAATGTTTATTTTATCAACCCTCAATTTCATATTACCATCTCCCTTGTCCTAAATCAATAACCGAACCGTTTACTTCCGTCTCAACCGCAGGTTTATAAAAGACAAAAAAATACACCGTCCGAAAAACGAACGGTGCAAAATAATCTCAAACAGCTATGTTAAGACAGACAGTACCTTCCGGTTTTCGTGTTTTTGTAAATTGTTTCATTGTAGTTTCTCATGGTACTGCCATCCTTCACCGTAATATACCGGTATTATATACCTAAAAATACACGCTGTCAAGCTGAATTAATCCAAAACTCTTGACTTTAAAAAAACAATATGATATAATCTCATATGTTGCAAAGCATATGCCGATGTGGCGGAACTGGCAGACGCCCGGGACTTAAAATCCCGTGGGAAGAAATTCCCGTACCGGTTCGACCCCGGTCATCGGCACCACATAAAACCGCTTAAACACTATGTTTTGGCGGTTTTTGTTTATTTTAATTTCGCGCGGAGCGCAGGATTTTGAGGAGCTTCGCCAATCGCTTGCCGATTCGTGTATTT
>CAYRSG010000074.1:0-4293 GCA_964426905.1 uncultured Clostridium sp.
GGCTCAAGCGCGGCGGACGCTTGGTTCGGATATATGGCTCCGCTCGCGACGATAGGCGACGACGTTGCCGTATACACCGGAAAAGTAAATCTGTCCTTCAAGCTTGAAACGATGCAGGTAAGAACTGATAAAACAGCGTTGGTAACTCTTCAGTTCTCCGACATTACAAAGACGCCTATTCTGCCGATAGAGGTGGGTACGGGCTCAAACAGCACAATCGTAATCGCCGGCGGGACTGTTGATACTACCTTCGGAACCTACTGCGTTATAGATGAAGAGATTGATTTTACAAACAAAACGGCAAAGGTAACGGTTAAGGACGCCGATGGAAAGACGCTTATGGAAAAGGACGGCGTCGAGATCGAGGCTACAAACCTCGCTTATATGTATTTCCCCGATACCGGTTGGAATTACGGCTATTGCGCGGTTGACGATATAACTATTACAGCGGACAGCATCGGTACTCCGAAATATTATGATTTTGTAATAAATACAGAGCGTTACGCTAAAATGACAACATCAACGGGCAAGACGTATTATGGCGACGTTAACGGTAAAATTAACGCGGAGCTTCTCGACCCGGGTACAAGCTTTGATTATACCATCACAAAGACGGGTTATGAGGATATAACCGGTAAGCTTGAAAATATTCAGGAAAATATAACGTTGGATAAGCCGATGACTCTTACTGACGACAGCATACTGTTTATCGAGTCGGATTTCGGCAATGAAGACGGAGCGTTTGTCGCCGGCTCCGGTATAAGAGCAGATTCCATCAGTCTCGGCAAGGTAGAGCTTCCGGAAATATCAGAGCTTGCGGTTGATTTCAATTTCGGAGGCTTCGGTTCAAACTCAGGTCAGCAGAGATCATGGAGTATCGTATCGGATTACGGCAGACTCGTGGGTATACAGATTTCGGACGACGGTCTTTACGCATGGACCGGCTGGACGGGAAATTCGAGCATGAACCAGTCCTCAGACGTCGGCGCGTATACAGAAGGCGCGAGACTCGGAGATATACCTTCGGGCGACTTCACAGTAAGATTTGTTGTAAACAGGAATACAAAGACGATTACGGCTATTTACGAAGATGTTTCGGAGTCGCTCCCATATACGATCGATTCGACGGCTATCACAGGATTGGACGCGGGTCTTTACAGATATTACGGTGAGTTATGGACAAACGAGATAAGAATGGTTACGCCGGACGTTGGGTATATGGCGTTAAACGGTATAAAGGATTTCGCGAAGATTAAGGGACAGTCTGTTACGCAGGAATACAGCAGAGCGGAAACGGTTATCACTCCGGGTGAGAATTTTACATGGACGGCGACGAGAGACGGAAATTCCGTAGAGATAACAAAGACGGGCGCTAAGATGGTTCTTAAAGAGGTTCCCGCCGCTGATACATCCGCCGTGCTTCTTAAGGCTTCTTACAATGATAATGGCGCGCTCGCAAGCGTAACAACGGCTGACGTCGCTCTTCAAGCGAGTCAGACGGAAGTTGAAATTGAGGCTGAAGAGGGCGTAAAACTCATGCTGTGGGATTCGCTTGCAGGCATGAAGCCGCTTGCGGCTGCCGCGACGGCAGGTGAATACACGGTAAGCATTCCCGGCGTAACTGATATGACGGGCATTTCGATAGATTCGCAAACAGGAACGCTCACAGTAGCCGATAGCGCTGTTCCGGGTCCGTTAAAGATTATATGCACAGGCTCAACGGGTAAGACCGCAAGCATTGACGTTATTATTGAGGACTTCTCTAACGTAACCGCAATTGTAGACGGCCCCGAAAACTATATTACAGGTCAGAAGGGTACATATAAGATTACATCGCTTGTTGACGATTACGGCGCCGACGTTTTGGATAAATTTACGCCTTCATTCGTTTCGGAGGATACAAATATTGTCGCGATTGACGCCGCGACAGGCGAGGCTGAGGCTGTTGCGGAAGGCTCGACGAATATCGTTGTCACTGTGGGCAACGAGGGCATGGAGACAGTGATTAAAGTCCCCGTAACTGTCGCTTCGTATTATGTAACCGCGGACGCGACAGGCAACTCGACGGAGGTTTCAATTGCGGGTATAAAGAAGTTTGATGAAACAACAGGTTATCAGGTAACGACAGCGACAACAGACGGCGTGGAGGTCGCTAAGACAGTGGTTCCCGTTGAGGAAGTTTCAGACGATAAGATTACCGTAGATACAACAGGCGCGGCAAAGGTAGAGGTGGCGCCGGTTCTGACGGCTCCGTCTATCGCGTCGGCGGATGCAAGATACACGTTTGACCTTCCCGCGGACACATACGATATCACATTTGAGATGTCGGGAAGCAGAGCCGACCTTCTCGTAAACGATCAGCTTGTTATAAACAATATGCTCCAGTACGGCGAAGGCCCTGCGGAGAATACGGCTCACGACGTAGTTGTAAACGAAGGCTACGCGAAGCTCAGAACAACTGATTACAGCGGCGGTAAGACAGCTGCGGATACAACGGTATCAAAGCTCGTTATAGTTAAGTCGCCGTCAATCGTTGCAAGAAAAACAAAAATGTATGTTCTCGGCGATTCTCTTGTAGCTATGTACTACGGCGAGACAAACCCCGAGGGTAACGCAATGACCGGCTGGGGTCAGGTACTTCAGAACTATATAAGCGACGATATTGAAGTTGTTGATATCGCTAACAGCGGCGCTGATACAAACGGTATCAAGGTTGACCAAATGGGAAGAGTGGAAACCAGCGGTAAGGCCGGAGATTATCTTGTTCTTGAGAGCGGCTATAACGATAAGGGTCACAGCATCGGCACCGACGTGCTTAAAGCCAACGTTAAGGAAATGGCTGACAGAGCAAAGGCAAAGGGTATAAATGTAATATTGGTAACTCCGAACGCTTCTGCTCACGACTATAACGACAGCGTTGCATGGTCGTCGACAATGATAGAAGTTGCCGAAGAAGAAAATCTACAGATTATTAACCTTGCTAAGCTCAGTTATGACTTCCTCTTCGGAATGTATGGAACAGGCTATACGGCGAATGAAGATCTGAGAAGTTTTTACAATGTTTACAACAGCTCAGGCGAAAACGGACTTCATTCAACCTTCATGGCTGCGAATAAGTGGGCTTCAATCGTAGCGAGCGCGCTGTATGATTTGGGATATACCGATATTGTAAATACCGAGTATAAGTTTGAATTTACCGATACTGAAGAAAATACAATTACATGTCAGGCGGTTCCCGGCTCGACGATTGCTGAATAAATTTAAACAAAAAATGCACACTCTTCGGAGTGTGTATTTTTTTGCGAATTTTTCTCCGCATACTATAGATTTTTTTTCGGATTTGTTGTACAATATAATTAAGGAAAATATTTTGGGAGGTAAATATAATGGACGCAGTACAAAAATGGGCAAATGAAAGAAAGATAGCCGACCTCATCGAGGTCTTGAAGGAGCGTGATTTTGACGCTGTAATGGCGGCGGATAGGGAAGAAGTGAGAAAAATCGTTATGGACATGATTCCCGAAGGCTCGACTATCGCCGTAGGAGGAAGCGTTACGCTTAATGAAACAGGGATTCTTGATGAAATAAGAAAACCGAAGTATAAGTTTATTGACCGCTACAATACGCCGAATTTTGAGGCTATGCTTGATAAGTACAGAGAGGGTTACACAGCCGACGTATTCGTTTCAAGCACGAACGCCGTTACTATGGAAGGACAGCTCGTTAATATCGACTGCACCGGAAACCGTACCGGTCAGATAGCGTTCGGTCCGAAAAAGGTTATTATTGTTGCGGGCGTTAACAAAATAGTTGAAAATGTTGAGGAGGGCATAAAGCGCGCGAAGTCAATCGCGCCGATGAACGCAAGAAGAATTACACATAAGGTTCCATGCGCAACCGACGATTGCAGCAGGTGCAGCGATTGCCGCTCCAACGCGCGCGTATGCAACGTCGTAAGTATTGTCGACGGATGCCATTATTTTCCGAAGCGTATAACGATAGCGCTTGTTCCTGAAAATTTGGGATATTAATTTTACATTACATATTGCAAAGGGATCGGGCTTAAAAAACTCGATCCTTTTTCAAGTGAAAAATCCGTACTTTCGTCAATCCTGATTAAATTACGCGGTTTAATCTTTAGCTTTTTACGCTTTTAAATCGTCAAAACCGGCTTTTTTATAAAAACAAGAAAAAAATGTTTGACTTTTTTGAAAAAATGAGTTATAATATCTTTGTTGCATATGGGGGTGTGGCTCAGTTGGGAGAGCGCTTGCTTCGCATGTAAGAGGTCAG
>CAYRSG010000075.1:0-4177 GCA_964426905.1 uncultured Clostridium sp.
CCGACATCATTGAGCAGATGTTTATAATCTTGCCGTGACCCTTCTTAATCATCGAAGGTATAACCGCCTTTGAAACAATAAACGGAGCGTTCAAATCGACGTCTATAACCTGTCTGAACTCATCGGCAGTCATGTCTGTCATAGGAATTCTCTTGATGATACCCGCGTTGTTTACGAGAATGTCGATAACTCCTACTTCCTTTTCAATCTTGGCTACCATATCCTGTACCATAGCCTCGTTTGTTACGTCGCAAACATAGCCCTTTACGTCGATACCGTCGGCGGCGTAGGAAGCGAGTCCCTTGTCAACAAACTCCTGCTTAATATCACAGAAAACAATTTTTGCTCCGCTCTTCGCGTAAGCCGACGCGATAGCGTAGCCGATGCCGTAGGACGCGCCCGTTACAAGCGCAACCTTGCCTTCAAGGCTGAAATTTAAGTAATCACTCATTGGAATTATTCCTCCTTATTTTATATAATTTACGCTTTTATAAATCCTCCAATACTACGTTATCCGCCGCTTGTAGTATAACAAATACGACTGCGCGGCGACCGCCTTGTCTTGACGAATTTCTAAAAGCATTTTTACAAAGCTGTTTGCTTCCGCTGAAGCGCCTATATTAACGGGTCCGGGCGATAGATAAGATGCGAGAAATTGCCCTCTATATCCTTATACCAGTAAGTTTTAAGCCCCTTCGCGTTTTCCGATACATCGTGTACCTCCTCAACTCTCGGGTCAGCCTTTAATTTAGCTACAATTTCATCAAAAGCCTTTGGAGAAACGGCAAACGCGAGATGTCTTATTCCCGCCTGCTTTTCAACGTCCTCCCGCTTATCCGCCTGAGCCGTGACAAACTCAATCATGCTTCCGTCCGGAAACTGCAGAAAATACGTACCCTTGCCGTTGTCATAAACAACTCTGCCGCCGTACATTTCCATGTACCAGTCCTTCAGCGCCGCTGTATCCGGCGACACAACCGCGACATGTTCGATACCGTATATCATTTTATCACTTCCTGTCATTCATAATATAGTTATTATAACACAAATTCCCGCCGATTTCAACTGATTTTTACAATAAAATTTACAAAATTTCCTTGCCGCCTATCGTCATGGAATTTCTGTGTACCTTCATAAATCCCGCTCTGAAACCTCCGCAGTATTTTTCCATAGCGTCAATAACGCTCTGCGGTTTAAGGTTATACGCGTTTCCGACAGCCAGACACATCCGAAGAGTCATAACTCCATCAGAATCGGACAGCTTTTCGAGCGAGTAAATATACGGACGTATATCAGACTCTTTTACTCCGCTTTTTGACTTTTTCATAACCTTAAGTTCGCGGTTTGCAAGAAATCCCTCAATATCAGCTTCGCCTTTGTACTCGATCTCGACAGTATATACCGCTGTGTCGAGCTTGGTTAAATCTATCTCCTTGCCTGTCACCGGCTTTGCGGCGAGTATTTTATATCCCGGCGGAAACGCGTTATTAATCTTTTCTATAATTTCCTCCGCGCTGTATTCACCGTCAAAGCCGACCTTCATGTACTCGCCGTCAGACGTCGTTCCCACCGACAGAGGCTGAGCGACAGTCATTACGGGATGAGGATTAAAACCCTGAGAAAACATGAAATTCATACCCGTTCTGCGGATTGTGCGGTGAAACAAACGGACAAAGTCAAGATGCGATATATATTTTACGCGCTCGTCGCGCGAATACTTTAAAATATAATTACTCATAGCATACCCCCGCGCCGAACGATCTCGCGCCGCAGCCGGCGCACTGCTGACGGCAGTTGGGCGTCGTGACCGCCTTTTTCGCCTTTTCATTCTCGCGCATAAGAAATTCCTTTGTCACGCCGATATCTATATGCTCCCACGGCAAAACCTCTTCATAGCTTCTCTCCCGCGCTGTATAGAAGTCGGGATCTATACCGCATTCTTCAAACGACTTCATCCAAGTATCGAATTTAAAATGCTCTCCCCATGCGTCAAATTTACAGCCGTTTTCCACCGCCTTGATAATCACGTCGCAAAGGCGTCTGTCTCCGCGCGCAAATACGCCCTCGAGATAGCTTGTCTTATTATCATGCCAGTTATAGCGTATTCTCTTTGACTTTATGGATTTTTTCAGCTCGTCCTGCTTTTCTATGAGCATTTCGCGCGTGTCCTGCTTAGCCCACTGGAACGCCGTAAAGGGTTTCGGCACAAAGCTCGAAGCGCTAACGGTAATGTTTATGTTCTTTGCGCGTTCCTCCTTGGGTATGGCGAAATAAACATCCAGTACCTTCTGAGCCAAATCGGCTATGCCGCGCACATCGTCCATTGTTTCTGTCGGCAGACCTATCATAAAGTACAGCTTTACGTTTGTCCAGCCGCCGCGGAACAGCAGACCGGTCGAATGTATAATATCCTCTTCGTTGATGTTCTTATTTATAACATCGCGCAGACGCTGCGTTCCCGCCTCCGGCGCAAAGGTTATTCCCGTTTTTCTGACCTTCTGCACCTTCTCCATAAGCTCGAGCGAAAAGTTATCAATTCTCAGTGACGGCAGCGACAGTCCGATTTTTTTCTCCTCTGTTATTTCAAGCAGTCCGTCTGTCAGCTCTCTGAGACCGCCGAAATCGCTTGTCGAAAGCGACGACAGCGATATCTCGTCATAACCGCTGCACGAAAGCAAGTTGTCGGCTATACCTAAAAGCTTATCCGGCTTGCGCTCTCGAAGCGGTCTGTAGATATATCCCGCCTGACAGAACCGGCAGCCGCGCAGACAGCCGCGCATTACCTCCAGCATTACCCTGTCGTGCACCACCTCGCCGAACGGCACAATTATCGTTTCGGGCGCGTACGCCGCGTTAAAATCCTTCATTATGCGTTTTCTTACTCTCGCCTTAGCATGAGGATTATTGGGCGTAACGCTTTTTACCGTCTTGTCTTCGTTATATTCCACGTCATAAAACGAGGGAACGTACACTCCCTCTATTTCCGCAATCGCCTCAAGGTAATCCTTCTTATTGCGTTTGCCGCTCTTTTTCCATTTTATATACTCGTCGACAACCTCATGAATTACTTCCTCGCCCTCGCCCATCATGAAAAAATCGAAAATGTCCGCTACAGGCTCGGCGTTATACGCGCACGGTCCGCCGCCGCACACAATCGGATATGACTCGTCACGGTCCTTCGAACGGACAGGAACGTCCGCTATCATAAGCATATTCACAACGTTTGAATAGCTCAGTTCATACTGAAGCGTAAAACCCAGCATGTCAAAGCGCGTCGCCTCGTCTCCCGACTCAAGCGCGAACAGCTTCATACCGTGCTTTTTCATTTCATCCTCCATATCCGTCCACGGCGCAAAAACACGTTCACAGTATGTGTCGTCACGGTCGTTTAAAGTATGATAGAGGATTTTCATTCCCAAATGCGACATTGCAATCTCATATGTGTCCGGGAAGCAAAAACCGAAACGCACGTAGGCATCGGCGGGATTTTTAAGAACCTCGTTAAGCTCGCCGCCCGTATAGCGCGTAGGCTTCTCTACGGCGGAAAGTATTTTGTCCTTAGTCGTTATCATTATTCTTCTCCCGCAGTATTGTTTTCCGCGGCTTTCTTCGCCGCCTTTTTTCCGCTTTTTGTCGATATAAATCCGTTAACCTTGTCAATCATCCCCGGCATAAGGTCGACAATTTTATCAATAGGCGACGAGCCGCCGCCCATTGGAATAAGACGAACGTTTCCGTTGTTTATTACAAGAAAAGCCTCCGCCTGCACAGATGCGCCGCCGCCCATTCCGCCGCTGAAATTCTTGTCATTGGAACGCGCGTCCGCGTTCTTTTTGCCGTCGTACTCAAATCCGCCTCCGCCGAAGCCGAAGGACAGCTTTGATATCGGAACAATAATGGTTCCGTCCTGCGCGCTTATAGGCTCGCCGACAACCGAATTTGCGTCGATCATTCCCTTAAAGCTGTCCGATACTCCCGCGAGCATCTCGCTTACCATATTATCAGCCATTTTTCCTTATCCTCCTGTTTATTATTTGTATTCTAAGCAGCAGTATCGCCGCCATGATTCCAAGCTTTAGCGCAAACGCTATTCTCGTTCTGATTTTGCAGTACAGTCCCGCCGACAGACACGCGTTGTCAAAATCAGCGTCAAGCGACACGTTCCACTTGTCAAGCG
>CAYRSG010000076.1:0-3864 GCA_964426905.1 uncultured Clostridium sp.
CGCCGTTGACGCCGCCGCTGACGTCGACTTGTTTGTGACAGTCTGAAGCGCTCCGCTGTTAGAATATGTCACAATATTTTCCGCAAATTCCGTACCGTATTTTGCGGTCCAATTTGCAAAATTTGTATCATAGTTATTACCCTTCAGCACAAAATAATATTGAGTATCATCTAAGACATAACCGTCCGGCGCGGTTATTTCGCCGTATCCGTAAAGAGTATCCTCCAGTAAGGTACCGTTGCCGCTGTCGCCTTGACCGAATATTATAATTCCGTCGTCGTCGGTGGTATATTTGCTAACAGTTCCCTTAACGGGCTTATCTCCGTTCGCGTCGGTATCTACGGCGTAGAACTCAAACACCGCGCCCGAGAGGGACTTAATCGCGTCGTCCTCGTCTATCTTTGTCAGCTGCAATGTATCCGTGCGGCCCAGCGCCTGAGAGCTTGCCTGCTGGATCGAATATGTTCCCGAAGCTCCGCTACTATAGGCGTACTCGCCTTGGAGGTTAGCCGTATTGCTTACCGTAACGCTCGTGTTGACGTTGCCTATAAGCTTCACTCTGTACGATACTTTTACATACTTTTCATCAGGCACGATAACTTTAAGCTCGCGCGTCTCGCCGTTATAAGCGACCTTGTAGCTTGATTTGTCCAGACTTTGACCCGACGCGTCCGTAACGCTGATCGTCGCGGGAAGCAATTCAACGCCGTCCTTTTGAATGGTATCGCTGAGAGTCAGCGTGGAGCCGTCGGGATTTAAATCCTGCGTAAGCTTGTTGACGTCGATGGTATATTCGACCGCGTAGGCGGTACTGCCGCCGTTATTATCGTTATTTATCGCCTTCGCGGTCTTTTTTGTAATGACGTCCTCAGCCTTGCCCTCCGCGGACGCGGTATCGATAACCTCGCCGTCTTTTTCAGCCGTTACGGTGTTTTTCAGCGTCAGAGTGTTTGCGTCCGTTCCTATCTTATCCGCGGGAAGCTTCGTCTTGTAGGTTATCTCATAGGTATAGTCTTCGGGACTGCTTATTGTAAAGTTGACGCCTTTGTTGGTTGATGTCGCGGTAACGGTATGACCATCGTCACCTGACCAGGAAGGTATAAAGCCGCCGCTGTTGTTCCAGCCGTACCAGCTCAAACTGCCGTCAACATACTCCATACCTTCGGTTTCAAAGACGTCCTCCAATGTAATGGCTTCGTCTCCGAAATTGTTATTGTTTGCATTAAATTTGATTTTCCACGACGCTACATACGCGTTTTCCGTGTCGTCCCATTTTACGCCTTCCGAACTTTTGACGATATGTTTCGTTGTATCGACGTCCCAAGTAGCGGTCGCGGTATCGGCGTCATAGCTGACTGTATTTTTTAATTGAAGATCTGTATTCGGATTGCTGTCAAAATAGCTTGTATCGGTTTTGGTTTCGTATTCAATCGTAATATCGTCATTCAGATCGCTTAATATTGCATCTGCAATTGTCAAATCAAATGAAACGCCGTCCCATGAAGTAGAGATTGTGTAGTCGGTACCGGCGGTAAGCTCGGCGTCGCCTAGTTTTACGACGAATGAGTCCGTATCGCATTTTGTTTTACTTACAAATTCCCAAGCGACGCCGCCGGTTGAATAGGTATCATTAAGAGTGACGTTTGTCCTTCCGCTTAGCTTTGCACCGTCAATTGTAATCTTCCATTTTGCAACGCCCGTTTCTTTGTCGCCGCTTACAAGCTCTTTTGCCAGCGCGCCGAGAGCGGGTTTGGGAGTAGGTGTGGCGGATGTTCCAAAGGTAACTCCCACGTTCGCGCTCCCCCGCTCGTTATATTCCGTGTATTCGATTTCCGCTGTGTTGTTTACTGTTGTCCCTTCGTCCGCGGTACAGGACGTCGTAATCACAAATGTATGAGAGCTGTAATCGTCGTCTTCCGGGAACGTATAGCTGAACGTTCCATCTTTTATACAGTCGTCAAGAGACAGTTCGGTTTCATCCAAAGTGACTTTTTCGGCGGTTAGAGTAGACGGCAATTCATCCGTTACAACGGCGTTTTTCATATTTGCCTTTAGACCGCCGCCGTTTACGGTTATTGTCCATTCGATTTTATTTGTTTCGGAATTATATTTTCCGGTTTTTGAAATCTTATTTACCTGATCCCATGTCGCTCTGGATACCGTATCGCCGTAAGCGATGGGTTCGGGCGTCATGGGGGTTTCGTTTACTGTAAATTTCCAATTTACGCTGTTTCCTGTGTCCTCTGTGTTGAATATATCTTTAATCTTTGCATCGTATCTTATTATATAGGTCTTTCCGTACTCGGCGTTATATAAATCAAAACTAAAGCTGTTATCAGTTTCGCTTACCGTTACGTCGGAATAATCGGTATACGGAGTTTCCGACCAGTTTTCAGACGTCGAAACGGATAAATTCTCGGCATATTCCAGATTGCCGCCCAGAATATCAGATATGTTAACGTTTTTATATGTAGCGTCCGGAGTCAATTCGATTTTATATGTAACGGTTCCGTCCTCGGCTACGCTTTCAACGGTTTTGCTTCTCGTCGGATTGGGCTTAAAGGTAACGCTTACAGTAGTACCGCCGCTTGTCCCCGGGAAAGTAAAGCTGCCGTTTTCGTCGGTAGCCAGCGCGCCTTTGTCAAATTTAAGGTCGCATGTAAAAGTACCTTTGATATTGCTGTTGTCCCCCAAAAAATCGTCGAAAAATGTAAACTTAATAGTATTTCCGTTGGTAGTATAGGTTCCTATTTTCTGACCGCTTGTATCGGTGGTTTCGCCATTCGTTATATTTGTACTTACCGCAATGCCTTCGGGCAGGGTATATACGACTGTAACGTCGCTGCTTTTGACCTCTGTATTCAGAAGCGTGTAATTCAGAGTAAGCGTCAGCGTCTCGTCTCTTGACAATATTTCGTTTCCCGTGATAGGCTCGTTATCTTTTGTAACGGTTGACGTCAACGCCTCGCAAACACCGGTCATATCTTTTTCGTTTTCCGCGCTTGCCGGTACGGCGAATCCCGTCATGACGGATAATAGCATGGAAAAAACGACCAGCCATGACGTCAGCCTTTTGCGCTTTGGGTACATCTCATTCAAAAAAATCTCTCCCTTCGGATAATAAAATAAATATCATTAATAACTTAACAGTTATGTTGTAAAAAATATTATTTTTATATTTTACACCATTACAGCGCTTTTGTCAACCGAAACGGTTGTTTTAAAGAAGAAAAAATTGTATAAATTTTTAATTTTTTACGCGTAAAAATTATGTATTTTTGTGCATTATGACTGAATTTTAAGATTATTCCCGCCGCCGTTATTTGCGGCGCCGAGCAAAGACCGTAAGCTAAAAAAACCGTAGAGCAAGACGGCGTAAGCCTTTCAATATCGTCGCTTGCAAAAATATTTTATACGTAGGAACCTATCAAGGAGATGATTATCGCTTCTACAAAGATTTATGGGATTTTGATATATATGAAAAACTCGAAGAACTCGATGAATTATTAACCTGACAACGTTGACATTCTTAATATTTCTATGTTTAAAAGCTCCGAACCATAGCGGTTCGGAGCCGCTTTATCTTACGGAATTTATATTAAAAGCCCAGTACAGGCTGGACTTGCCTGCCCTCAAACGCGGCTGTTACCGTTTCGGGAAGAGCGTCAAAGTCAGCTACAAGCGAATTCGGCTTTTTTACGCAGTCGTCCTGTGAAAACGGCAAAAAATATATATTCCTGCAGTTTAGAAGCGCGCCGATATTTTTTGCGGCGGCGCCGAGACCGTCGTTTGTTGATACGGCGATAAGTACCGGCTTCTGATTTCTCAGATGAGCTTTTACAGCCATTGTTACCGACGTATCGG
>CAYRSG010000077.1:0-3644 GCA_964426905.1 uncultured Clostridium sp.
AAGCTCTCTGCCGGTCACTCTGCCGCCAAGACAGATAATGTTTGCGTTATTATGCTCCTTTGCCATTTTTGCGCTGAATACGTTGGTGCAGAGAGCCGCTCTGATACCCTTAAACTTATTCGCCGCCATTGAAATACCTATTCCGGTGCCGCAGACGAGTATGCCGCATTCGCAGCCGCCTGCAAGAACAGCTTCGCATACAGGCTTCGCGCAGTCGGGATAATCGACGCTCGCCTCGCTGTGAACGCCGAAATCTCTGACCTCAATTCCTTTTTCCTTCAAATGCTCTATTATATGACCTTTAAGCTCATAGCCGCCGTGGTCGCTTCCTATAGCTATCATTTATTTTTCTCCTTTTCCTCCAAATCCTTTTCAGCTTGACACTTTTTGATATAGTACGGCTTCATTTCAAGGTACGACTGTGTTTCGCCCATCCTTGCCTTTTCAATCGCCGCCGCCGCGACAGAGGAGGCGCGCGCGTTCATAACCGCGCCGTGCGGAAAAATTGCGTGTTCTCCGAGTTTTTCGGCAATATAATCCCTATGAACCATCGCTCCGTCTCCGACAAATATCGCGTCGGGAAAATTTTTGCAGCTTTCCACACATTCCTCAATCGTAACGCCTTCCGGCGCGCCTATTTCCTTAAAACCATCGTCCCATATATAGCTCGCGGTAAACACATTGTTTCTGCGCGCGTCAATGATTGGTACTATAATATGCTCCGCGCGGGGGACGTTATACGCGAGCGCTTCAAGCGTTCCGATGCTTACGACTTTTTTCCCCGCCGCGTGGGCGAGAGCCTTAATCGTCGCGACTCCGATACGAAGACCCGTAAATGAGCCGGGACCGACTGACGCCGCAAAAATATCAATATCATTTACAGTCAGCTCAAGATCGTTGAGAAGCTGTTCAATCATTACCATTATTTTCTGCGAGTGAGTTTTTTTATGGTTCATAGTGTACTCGCCAAGAAGCAAATCGTCCTCCATAACGGCAACCGACGCTACGTTTGTTGAAGTATCAACCGCAAGCGATTTCATTATCCGACCTCCTTAATTTCTATGGTTCTGTAATTTTCGCCCTTGTCATAATCCTTTGATATCGTGATATCATACCGCTTTTCGGGGAGAATGTCAGCTATAAGCTGCGGCCACTCAATGACGCAGACGCCGTCGTCTCCGTAAACATATTCCTCATATCCGATTTCGTACATTTCATCGCTGTCCGCGACGCGGTACACGTCAAAATGATACAGCGGAAGCGCGCCGCTGTATTCGTTCACTATAGTAAAAGTCGGACTGGTTATAGGCTCGTCAATACCAAGTCCTTTTGCAAGACCCTGAACAAACGCGGTTTTACCCGCGCCCAAATCGCCGTACATGCAAAGCGTGTCTCCGGCTTTAAGCGTTTTTGCAAAGTTTTCCGCTGTTTTTAAAGTTTCCTCATAGCTGTTTGAAATATATATCACGTTAAAACAACCCCGTAATCTTTCCATCCGCGTCAACGTCTATATTATTCGCCGCGGGAATTTTCGGCAGACCGGGCATAACCATTATATTTCCTGTTTCCGCAACGATAAAGCCGGCGCCGTTCGACACTCTGACGCTGCTCACTGTCACCTCGAAGTCTGTCGGTCTTCCCAGAAGCGACGGGTTATCCGACAGCGAATACTGCGTTTTTGCCATACATACGGGTTTTTTGTCAAGTCCGAGCTCCTCGAGACGCGCGATTTGCTTATTTGCCTTCGCGCTGTATATAACGCCTTTTCCGCCGTAAATTTTTGTTACAATAGTATGTATTTTGTCCTTTACGGACATATCGGTATCGTACGCGGGCTTGTAAGCGGATTTTTCGTTTTCAATTGCGTTTATAACCTTTTCGGCAAGCTCCTCTCCGCCTTCGCCGCCTTTTGCGAATACCTCGCTCAGCGCGCATTGAGCGCCAAGACGCTCGCAGCTTTCTATGACTGTTTTCAGCTCTGCGTCTGTATCGGCGTCGAAGCGGTTGACAGCCACAACTACAGGCACGCCGTAGGATTTCATATTTTCTATATGCTTTTCAAGATTAGCTATGCCGCTTTTAAGCGCGCCGATATTTTCTTCCTTTAAATCCGATTTTTTTACGCCGCCGTTATATTTAAGCGCGCGTACCGTCGCGACAATTACAACCGCGTCGGGGCTTATACCTGCCATGCGGCATTTTATGTCCATAAATTTTTCCGCGCCCAAATCCGCGCCGAAGCCCGCTTCCGTAATTGTGTAATCGCCAAGCTTCATTGCGAGCTTCGTTGCCTGCACGCTGTTGCAGCCGTGCGCGATATTTGCGAACGGACCGCCGTGAATAAAGCACGGCGTATGCTCCAGCGTCTGTACAAGGTTCGGCTTTATAGCGTCCTTCATCAGCGCAGCCATAGCGCCCTCGGCATGCAAATCCGACGCCTTTACAGGTTCTCCGCTTCTGTTATAGCCTATTATTATTTCGCCGAAGCGTCTCTTTAAATCGTCAAGATCCGACGCGAGACACAGTATCGCCATTACCTCCGACGCGACTGTAATCATAAAGCCGTCCTCGCGCGGCACGCCGTTAATTTTGCCGCCCATGCCGACAACGATTTTACGAAGCGCTCTGTCGTTGACGTCGACAACGCGCTTCCAGACGATGTTCGTAACGTCTATATCAAGCTCGTTGCCCTGATGAATATGATTGTCTATCATTGCCGATAACAGGTTATTTGCCGCGGTTATAGCGTGCATATCGCCTGTAAAGTGCAGGTTTATGTCCTCCATAGGAACAACCTGACTGTAGCCGCCGCCGGCGGCTCCGCCTTTAACGCCCATAACCGGTCCGAGCGAAGGCTCGCGAAGCGCGAGAATACATTTTTTACCCATTCTTGCGAGCGCGTCGCCGAGACCTATCGTGGTTGTCGTTTTGCCTTCTCCGGCGGGGGTGGGGTTGATAGCCGTTACAAGCACAAGCTTGCCGTCTTTTCTGTCTTTTACTTTTTCCCAAAGCTCTGAGGATATCTTCGCCTTATATTTTCCGTAGTACTCCAAATCCTCCTCGTCAATTCCCGCCTTCTCCGCAATATCGCGTATATGTTTCATTTGCGCGTTCTGCGCTATTTCAATATCCGAAAGCATTTTTATTCCTCCTTTGTTTTTACACTATAACGCCGAAAAGAGCTGAACGATGTATCCAGCCCTGTTATTCATATTTTTTTTAAATCAGTTGTTGTTAAAATAGCTTCTGTCTTCACGGACTTTTCTCAAAAGCAAATCAAGACGGTGTTCGCAGTCGTTTAAAATATCGTCGACATATTGGTCCGTATCTGTCTTTATTTCAATAGATTTCTGCTGAGCGGAGTTAACCAGCTCGTTTGCCTGCTCGTACGCGCATTTTGTTATTTCATGCTCGTCGATAAGCTGCATTTGCGTTTCCTCCGCGTTCTTTTGGATAGCTTCCGCTCTGCTTTCAGCCTCCGAAAGAATTCTCTGTCTTTCTTCTTTAACCCATTTAGCTTCCTTCAGCTCGTCAGGGTATACAAGACGAATTTCCTGGATGTAGTCTAAAAGCTCATCCTTATCGACCATTACCTTGCCCGTAAGAGGCACCGCCGAGGCTTTATCAATAGTTTCCTCCAGCAT
>CAYRSG010000078.1:0-3535 GCA_964426905.1 uncultured Clostridium sp.
GCTCTTGAACGTCTGAGGTCGCCCTTTCTCTGAGGACCGTCAAGAGTCATCTGGTCGCCTGTGTAAGCGTGAATTGTGCACATGATACCCGACTGAATGGGAGCGTACTTGTTAAGCGCGTCGGCCATAGGAGCCAGACAGTTGGTTGTACATGAAGCGGCGGAAATAATTGTGTCGCTTGCTTTCAATGTATTGTGGTTTACGTTGTAAACGATTGTCGGAAGGTCGTTGCCCGCAGGAGCTGAAATAACAACCTTCTTCGCGCCTGCGTTAATATGAGCCTGAGCCTTTTCCTTTGATGTATAGAAGCCTGAGCATTCCAGAACAACGTCTACGTCAAGATTGCCCCAGGGGCAGTTGTTAGCGTCAGGGAAAGCGTAAATCTTGATTTCCTTGCCGTCAACAGTGATTGAATCCTCGCCCGCCGTAACCTTGTCGGCAAGAGCGTACTTACCCTGTGATGAATCGTACTTGAGAAGATGAGCAAGCATCTTCGGGCTTGTCAGGTCGTTTATAGCGACAACCTCATAACCCTCGGCGCCGAACATCTGTCTGAACGCGAGACGTCCGATACGTCCGAAACCGTTAATTGCAACTTTAACTGCCATTTTAAAATTCCTCCTAAAAATATTTATATTTTTGGGCACGCCTGTACCCGTTTATCTATATTTTACCTCAAAATTCAGAAATATACAAGAGTATTTGTTAAATTTGTATCATTTTATTGTCAATTCTTCTTTTTTGCACAAAAAGTTTACTGTTTATATATACTTTATATATAAATTTTTCGCATAATGCCAAAACGCGGCGCCGTTCTTACTGAAACGGGTCGTTTTTCGGGGCGTCGTCTGTTTTTTTATGAACAGTGAGAGTATTGCTTTCATCGCATTCCGCGAGGCAGACGTCCTTTATATTTCCTATTTTCCGCTTTCTAAGCTCGTTTTGGAGCCACTGCTTGTCGTTGCCTGTTTGCTTCAGGTTTTCCTTCATTATATGCCCGTCCAGTATTACGGCGCGGAGAATTTTTTCCTGAGAAACCGCTATATTCATATCTTTAGGCGTGACGGGACGCGAGGAAGATTTCGGAAGAAAAGATATTTTACCGTTTTCCTCGAGAATGGCGGCGTCTATATCGTTAAGATTAAAATATCCGTTTATTCTGCATTGAGCGAGGAACTCGGTTATATCGATTTTTGCTGTGGAAAAATTTCTCTGATAAATTTTACCGTTTTCCATTAGCAATATTGATTTTCCCGAAAGAAAGCGTCTGCACGCGACGTTTTTTTGACTGATATACGATATCAGCCGCATTACAAGCGTGTAAACGGCAATGGATATGAGAGGGAAATAAAAATCTCCGTCAAGCGACGTAGCCATTTCCGCCGCGATCGAGCCGATTGTGATTCCGTTAATGTAATCAAACAGACTCAGCTCGGACATCTGTTTGTTTCCGATTATTTTTGCCGATACGAACATGGCGATTATCGAGCCGAGAGTCGTCAGTATTATTTTTACAAACTGCATAGTCATACTCCTTTTGTTTGATATGGATAAATTATAAATTTTATAGGTGTGCGCGTATGCGCGCCGTCTGAAATATCGTGCGTAGGGGCGGCTGACGAAAAAGCGGGGGGATCCAACGGGGGATAAGATCCCCTTTGGGGTTTTTGCTTCTTTTCGCCGCAAAAAGAAGATTATAAAACTATTTATCGTACGCATTTTCTTTTATTATGCACAAAAAGCGCAAAAAAATAAGGGGCTGACGAATCCGCCCCAAATTTTCATCAAATCAGTTTCCGCATTCAATGCTTATTTCATTGAATACCGTTAAATAATCGTTAATTGTTTTATTTTGTTTTTCCGCGCCGCTGATATCCATAATGGCTTTTCCCTCGTGCATCATAATCGTGCGTGTGCCGTACTCGACAGCGTGACGCAGATTATGCGTTACCATAAGCGTTGTTATGTTTTTTTCGCGGACAATCTTTTCTGTCAGCATCATAACAGTGTCGGAAGATTTCGGGTCAAGCGCCGCAGTATGCTCGTCTAAAAGTAGCAGGTCGGGACGCGCCATGGTCGCCATAATCATAGCGAGCGCCTGTCTTTGACCGCCTGAAAGCGAACCGGCGGGAGTGTTAAGTCTGTTTTCAAGTCCCATGCCGAGAAGCTCGAGCTGTGAGCGGTAAAAATCTTTTCTCTGACGGTTTAGTCCGAACGATAATCCGAACAACTTGCCCTTATTGTCAGCTATGGACATATTTTCCCATATTGTCATTGACGGGCAAGTACCCATCGACGGATTTTGGAAAACCCTTCCGATTTTTTTTGCTCTTTTATAGTTTTTCATGCTGTCTATCGGCGTTTTGTCAAGAATTACGCTGCCGCTGTCCGCGCTCACGTCTCCGGAAATAATATTGAGCATCGTTGTTTTGCCGGAACCGTTGGAGCCTATTACACCGACAAATTCTCCGTCGTTAATTGTAAGACTGAAACCGGAAAACAGCGTCTTTTCGTCAATCGTTCCGAGATTGAAAGTTTTGTATATGTTTGAAAGCTCAAGCATTTTTCTTCACCCCAGCTTTCTTTTTCTTCAGCACAAACTCATTAAGAATAAGAGTAAGTATAAACAGCACCGTAATCATCAGATTTGTATTCTGCGAGGGCAGTCCTGCCGCGAGCGCGATGGAAATACACGCTTTGTAGACAATCATGCCGCACAGCACGCCTGTCGTGATACGCATAAACTTAATCTTTTTAAATACCGTAGTGCCTATAATAACAGCCGCGAGACCCATAACGACCGTGCCGGTTCCGGAACCGACGTTAAACGAGCGTCCGTACTGACAGTAAACCGCTCCCGCGAGCGACACAAGACCGTTCGCTATAGCCAGACCGATTATTTTTATAGTTCCGGGGTTTTTCGCGAGTGTTATTACAAGTCCCTCATTGTCGCCGACGCTTCTGAGAAGAAATCCCGATTTTGTTCTCATATACCAGTCGAGCGCAAACTTTGCGGCAAGAGCGATAACGAGTATTACGGCGAGTTTTGCGTAAGGAGCCGCCGCTGTGCCGAAGATAAACGACGTCCGGGAAAATATTGTTGAGGAATCCATGCTCAGAAAGTCCGACGCTTTGCCGACAATACCGTAATTTATTGAGTAGAGCGCGGTCATGGTAAGAATACCGCACAGCAGATTCCTTATTTTCAGCTTTACGTTCAAAAATCCCGTAAACGCGCCTGCTATACAGCCCGCCGCGAACGCCGCGATGAGCGCGAGCCACGGATTCATGCCGCTGTTTATCATGACAAAGCATACCGCAATTCCGAGAGGGAAGGTCCCGTCAACAGACAAATCGGGGAAATCAAGTATGGTATAAGTGATATACACACCCATCGCCATTATTCCGTAAATAAGTCCCTGCTCAAATATGCCTATAATTATTGAGAGAATGTCAATCATGACTCGGACGGAGTGTTTTTAACCTCAGCTCTGTCTGTTATCGACTGCGGGATTGTTACTCCGATTTTTTCGGC
>CAYRSG010000079.1:0-3411 GCA_964426905.1 uncultured Clostridium sp.
TGCCGGACAAAAAATTTATATGGGGCGTTCAGTGGCATCCTGAATTTTCGTACATAACGGATAACGACAGCAAAATCATATTTGCCGAATTTGTAAAACAAGCAAAAAAATAAGTAAAAATAGCAAAACCAAAAATCAAGGAGGAATTTATTATGGCAGACGCACTTGAAACATTAAAATCACGCCGTTCGTGCAGGAGCTTCGACGGCAGACCGATTACGGACGAGGAGCTTAACATCATACTTGAGGCGGGAATGTACGCGCCTACGGGAATGGGTAAGCAGTCGCCGATTATGGTGGCGGTAACGGACAAGGAAACGGTTAAACGGCTTTCAAAAATGAACGCGGATATTATGGGCGCGGATATTGACCCGTTCTACGGCGCGGCGACGGTAATCATAGTTCTCGCGGATAAGAGCATACCGACGTATATTTACGACGGCGCGCTCGTAATGGGAAATCTGATGAACGCCGCGGAAGCGATAGGCGTGCAGTCGTGCTGGATACACCGCGCCAAAGAGGAATTTGAGAGCGCGGAGGGCAAAGAGTTGCTCAAAAAGTGGGGTATTGAGGGTGACTACGAGGGCATCGGTCACTGCGTTCTCGGCTACGGCGATAAAGTCCCCGCAAAGCCGCGCAAGGACGGATATATCTACAGGGTTTAAAAGTCAATAATCTTCAATAAGTGAGTTTTGAGGAGGTTTTGATTAAATTTTTTGCTATTCCCAGCAATCGTCAGTCAGTCTGCCGGCAAGCAGTTTGAGCCTGTTTTGCTTTTCCCTGTAATCCGGCTCGTATTTTTCGACAAGCCGCCAGAACCGTTCACCGTGATTTTTCTCTTTGATATGCGCCAGCTCGTGAACGATTACATAATCAATGACCTCCGGTTCGGCCATCATAAGCCGCCACGAAAAATTTACGCTGTTTCTGCCGCTGCACGAACCCCAGCGTGTTTTTGCTGCGGTTATACCAATTTTATTAGCGTACAAATTCATAATGCGCTCTTTACGATGTACCATATCGGGCAGAATTTTTTGCGCCGCCGTTTTGTAAAAGCTCCCGAGCGCGGAGTAAATATCCGCGTTTTTGTTTATATATATTTTTTCGCCGTCAAAATAAGATTGACCGTCCGACGCGGCGATTTCATATTCCTTGCCGAGAAACAGCGTCTTGGAGCCGAACACAAGCGGCGTCTTTTTACGTGCCGCTATGCGCTCCAAATGCTTGTTTATCCATTTTTCCTTGGATTGCACAAAATCCCGTATAACGTCGTCCTTTACCGAGTAGCCGCACCGAACCTCTATTTTGCCGTCGGGCTTGATTTGTATCGCGAGCGTTTTTCTCCGCGAACGCTTGATTTCATATTCTATCATTATAAATTTTCCTTATCAAACAAATTGCATTTAAGCTCTATAATCGAATCAAACGGTATTTTCGCGCCGTCCGTCGTTACGAGCCGTCTTTCGTACTCGTCAATTTTCTTTACGCCGCCCGTAACGGTCAGATATTTCCCGCCGTTCTTTTTCCCGTCCGGCGCGAAATACGTGACGGAAACTATCGGACGCGCGCTTATATTGCCGGCGATGATATTCAGCTTTTCGTTTAAAACCGCCTTTTCGTCCTCGTCAAGCTCAATTTTACTATCCGTAACACGCGCCGTTTCGTCAATAGCGTCGTCGTACCCCTTTAACGCCGCGAACGCCGAAAACTGCGCCGCGCGATCCGCTATCGGCATCGGCTTACGCGTTTTGGAAACGTGGCGGGGAAGATTTATAATATCGTCGTACTTACCGTTCATCTGCTTTATCCTCAAGACCGTATTTTGAATAAAACGCCGCGATATCCTCATCGCTTCTCACAAGCTCCGCGTACGCGAGCTTACCGCTTTTTCTGTCAAAAAAGCCTATGGTCTTTTCACCCGTGCATACGCTCGATTCAATTTTGATATTCTCCGCCGTAAAGCCGTCGGGAATTTTTATCGCTTTCTTTTTACCGAACATAATTCATCACCTCGTTATTCCGCCTTGTGACCGCCGATTTGCTTGTTGCGGTCAATCGTTGTCGCGCCTTCTTCAAGGTTCATACCCTTGACGACCGCGTTTTTGCCGAACTTTTTCTTAATATCAAGCATCGCCTTTTGAATATTCTTCTCGTCTTGACGCGCCTTTTCCTCCGCACGGCGCTCGCGCTGCAATTCCTCGTAATCCGTAAAAAAGTCAAGCTGTTCAAATTCCTTTTTCTTTACGGACGTTTCCTCAACAACGCGGTTTGCGACAAGATTTACGCGCCGTATAAGCAAGTTTTTATTTACAATCCTGTCGTACAGTTTCATAACAGCGTTTGTTATCAGCTTCGTCGATGAGGTTTGACAGCCTATATTTTCCGTTCCGTGCGCGTGCTTGGGGATTTTCCGCCCGTACCGGTCTGTCGCGATAGCGCCCTTGTAGAGCTTGCGTATTTCGGGATTAGTAAGGTTTTCAACGTCATAGCCGACTGTCAACACAATCTGGTCTGTTACAAGTCCCTTATCTACCAAGTCAAGCGCGAGCAAGTCAGCCATTTCGCGCACGATAAGCCGCGCCTTGTCAAAATTATACGGACAGTGAAGCACCTGCCCCGAACCGACGCTGTGATTTTCAGGCTTGTACGCCTTAACGTCAGCCATTGTGCAAGGCTCCCAGCCCCACGCGTGGTCAATGAGAAGCTCCGCGTTTACGCCGAACATTTTGTATAATAAATCCTCGTTGTAATAATCGGTTTTCTTTCCGAGAGAACAGCGGGCGATATCGCCCATCGTGAGCAAGCCTGCCTGCTCCAGCTTTTTTGAATACCCTCTGCCGACGCGCCAGAAATCGGTCAGCGGACGGTGATCCCACAAAAGACGGCGGTACGACATTTCGTCAAGCTCCGCGATTCGTACTCCGTCTTTGTCAGGCTCGATATGCTTCGCGACGATATCCATAGCGATTTTCGCGAGATACATATTCGTGCCGATACCCGCGGTTGCGGTTATGCCCGTCGCTTTAAGTACGTCCCGTATCATCTTCATAGCAAGCTCGCGCGCCGTCAGTTTGTATGTTTTAAGATAAGCGGTAACGTCGATAAACACCTCGTCTATTGAGTACACAAGTATATCCTCGGGCGCGATATATTTTAGGTAAATGTTGTATATTTTTGCGCTGTATTCCATATAAAGCGCCATTCTCGGCGGCGCGGCGATATAGTCAACGGACAATTCGGGCGAACGCTTTAATACCGTATCGTCGTACGACGCGCCCGTAAACTCGCGGTTCGGCGCGTTAAGTACGCGCTTTGCGTTTACTTCCTTCATTTTTTGCACAACCTCAAAAAGCCTTGCGCGTCCGCCGACGCCGTAGGCTTTGAGCGACGGCGACACGGCAAGACATATCG
>CAYRSG010000080.1:0-3348 GCA_964426905.1 uncultured Clostridium sp.
ATCTATTATATCAGCAAAATAAACGAAATACAACCTAATTTCAATGAAATCGAAAAAAAGGATTGAAAAATCTTAAAATATAGTATAAAATTAAAACGTATAAGTTAGTATATTGAGGAGGTACGCGAATATGTGCGGTATAGTTGGATATATAGGAGAAAGTCAGGCTGCGCCGATTCTTCTCGACGGGCTTTCAAAGCTTGAGTACAGAGGCTATGACAGCGCCGGCATAGCCGTTTTTAACGATAACAAAATAGAAGTAGCTAAGGCTAAGGGAAGACTCAGCGTGCTTTCCGAAAAAACAAGCGGCGGCGAAAGTATAAAAGGCGCAATGGGTATAGGTCACACACGCTGGGCGACGCACGGCGAGCCTTCGGACGTAAATTCGCACCCGCATCTTTCAATGTCGGGACGCTTTGCCGTTGTTCACAACGGTATAATCGAAAACTATATTTCTTTAAAGAAAAAACTCGCCGAGAAGGGTTTTGAGTTTATCTCGGAAACGGACACCGAGGTTATCGCCCATTTGTTTGAATATTACTATAAAGGCGACATTACAGACGCGATGATTAAGGTAATAAACCGCGTCGAAGGCTCGTACGCTCTCGGCGTTCTCTGCTCCGATTACCCCGATGAATTTCTCGCGGTACGCAAATCCAGTCCGCTTATCGTAGGTCTCGGAGAAGGCGAAAACTTTATCGCTTCGGACGTTACGGCTATATTGAAGCATACAAGAGATATTTATTATCTTGAGGACAACGAAATCGTCGTATTGAAAAAAGACGGCGTAAAGGTTTACAATACCGACAAGGAAGAAATCAAAAAGGAAACCTTTACCGTAGACTGGGACGTAAGCGCAGCGGAAAAGGGCGGTTACGAGCATTTTATGATGAAGGAAATAGAGGAACAGCCAAAGGCTATCCGCGATACAATAAGTCCGAGAATTAAAAACGGAAAAATCGTTCTTGATGATATTTCTCTTACTACGAAGGATATAAAGAATATAAACAAAATTTATATCGTTGCCTGCGGAAGCGCGTATCATGTCGGAGTCGTCGGAAAATACGTGATTGAGAAAATGTGTCGTATTCCCGTCGAGGTGCAGGTCGCTTCGGAATTCCGCTACTGCGACCCGATTATAAAGAAAAACGACCTCGTTATTGTGATAAGTCAATCCGGCGAAACAGCCGATACTTTAGCCGCGCTCAAGGAAGCGAAAAACCATGGCGCGAGAATACTTTCAATCGTAAACGTAGTCGGCAGCGCTATCGCAAACGCTTCGGACGACGTTATATACACATGGGCGGGTCCGGAAATCGCGGTTGCGACAACAAAAGCATACAGCACACAGCTCGCGGTAATATACCTTATATCGGCGTATATGGCTGAAAAGCTCGGCATGCTCACTTCGGGCGAATACGCTGATTTCATCTCGGAAATCGAAGCTCTTCCCGACAAGGTAGCTGAAATTCTTAAATCAAAGGAGGAGGTTCAGTACCTTGCTTCAAAGTTTTTCAACTGCCGCTCCATATTTTTCATAGGAAGAAACCTCGATTACGCTGTTTCAATGGAAGGCTCTCTTAAGTTAAAGGAAATTTCATATATTCACTCCGAGGCGTACGCCGCCGGCGAACTCAAGCACGGCACAATCTCGCTTATTGAAGACGGTACGCTTGTAATCGCGCTTGCTACGGGACAGGAGCTGTTTGACAAAACAATTTCAAACGTCAAGGAGGTTAAAGCTCGCGGCGCCGTCGTTATGGGAGTTACAACCGAGGCTCGCGACCATATGGATGACGTCGCGGACTACACCGTTAAAATCCCCGCAACTCATGAAATGCTGCTGCCGTCGCTTACGGTAATTCCTTTGCAGCTGTTCGGATACTATGTCGCGTCGCTCAAAGGCTGCGATATTGACAAGCCGAGAAACCTTGCCAAATCGGTTACTGTGGAATAATACTCAAACAAAAGGAGACGGTATTTATGCCGATTAAAATACCGGACAGACTTCCGGCAACGCGTCAGCTCAGAAACGAAAATATATTCGTTATGAGCGAGAAAAAAGCTATGCATCAGGATATACGTCCGCTTAAAATAGTAATCGTGAACCTGATGCCGACAAAAATTACAACGGAAACTCAGCTTCTCCGCCTGCTTTCAAACACGCCGCTTCAGGTTGAAATAGACTTTCTTCAAATGGATTCGCACGAGTCGAAAAATACCTCCGCGGCGCATCTTGCCGCGTTTTACAAAACTTTTGATGAAATAAAAGACTCAAAATACGACGGTATGATTATAACAGGCGCTCCCGTGGAAAATCTCGAATATGAGGAAGTAGATTACTGGCAAGAGCTTGTAAAAATAATGGACTGGTCAACGACTCATGTTACCTCCACGCTCCATATCTGCTGGGCGGCTCTCGCCGGACTTTATTACCACTACGGCGTGCCGAAGCATCCGCTTCGCCAAAAATGCTCCGGCGTCTTCGTACACAGAGTAAACAGACGCACCGCAAAGCTCGTGCGCGGCTTTGATAATGAATTTTACGCGCCTCATTCGCGCAATCAGGAGGTTCGCGTCGAGGATATAAAAAAGGTGAAGGAGCTGGAAATACTTGCCGAATCAAAGGAAGCCGGCGCATATATAATATTTACAAAAGGCGGAAGGCGTATTTTTGTCACCGGTCATGCCGAATATGATGCTAATACGCTGAAGGAGGAATATTTCCGGGATTTGGAAAGAGGCGTTAACCCGTCAATACCTAAGCATTACTTCCCCAATAACGACCCTTCAAAAAAACCTATTGTGCGCTGGCGTTCGCACGCAAGCTTGCTGTTCTCAAACTGGCTTAATTATTTTGTTTATCAGATTACGCCGTATGATATTGACAGCATAAAATAAAACAAAAAGCCGTTTGAAACGAAAAACGAATTAATCGTCCCGAACCGGGTATTATGTCTTCGTAAACGCGCATACAATCGTTTTGGCGTCGCTAAATATAACTGCCGCTTGAAACGACCGAAGGACGAACCGCCGTTTTCAGCGCCGGACTTTCTTTAATATGCCTCATTCGTTCACACAATTTTAAAAAATGTTATGATATAATTGATAGGTGACAAAAAAAAAGAAGAGAATAGTTCCAAAATATGATATAATGTTTAATGAATAAGAAAAACATTAGTAAAGGAGCTATTCTCATGGTTAGTATAACAGAAAATGCACGTTTTCGTCAACGTGTAATTAAATATTCAATGAAAAAAGGCGTCAGCGCCGCAAGCAGATACTTCCACGTTTCAAGAAATGCAATATACGAATGGAAGCACAAATACGACGGCACATGGCAAAGTC
>CAYRSG010000081.1:0-3025 GCA_964426905.1 uncultured Clostridium sp.
ACCGTTTCGGCGGTTGCGCTTTTTTCTGTAAAATATTAAATATATCACCTAAAATAAGCCTCGTTGCTTGAAATATGTACTGCGCGTTGATATAATTAAACGTGAAAAAAACAAGCGAGGAGGCTTTTTAAATGTTAATTGTTTCGTGGAACGTGAACGGATTAAAAGCGTGCTGGGGCAAGGGATTAAAAGACTTTATAAATTCCCGCCGCACCGATATTTTTTGCTTGCAGGAAAGCAAGCTGCAAGACGAGTTTTCTCCGCTTGCGGATATGGGTTATCATACATACTGGTCTTTTGCGGACAGACACGGTTATTCAGGCACAGTTTGCCTGTGCGCGAAAGAGCCGCTTAACGTGACCTACGGTATAGGCGTCCCGCGCTTTGACGGCGAGGGACGTGTTATCACGCTCGATTACGGCGGGTTTTACGCGGTTAATTGCTACGTCCCCAATTCAAAAGGCTCGCTTGAACGATACTGCTTCAGAATGGATTGGGATATTGCGTTCAGAGAATATTTGCGTTCGCTGCAATACGAAAAGCCCGTTATCGTATGCGGCGATTTTAACGTCGCTTTTTCGTATGCGGACATTTACCCCGAAAATCTTTTGAACGATGAAAACCCGTCGGGATTTCTCGACGAGGAGCGCGACGGATTACAAGAGCTTTTTGACAGCGGATTTATCGATACGTTTAGGTATCTCTACCCCGATAAAACAGGCGCGTATAGCTGGTGGTCGAGCAGACTGAATAAAAGGAGCGAAAATCGCGGCTGGCGCATAGATTACATTCTAATGAGCAGAGCTATCGCCGGCAGACTGACTGACGCGGGAATGTACGCGGACGTTCGCGGCTCCGACCATTGCCCGATATTCGCGGAGGTGGCGGATAATGGATAACGCGCTTTTAAACGCTATGCCGAAAGAGGTTATGGCGGGAATATGGAACGGCTACGACTGGAAAGCGGCGGAGGCAGAGCTTCTAAAATATCAGCAGGAGCTTGCAAAAGCCGCGTTCGGCGGCGACGCCGACAGACAAATCGAGCTGCAAAAGAAAATAGTACGCTCCGACTTCGCTAAAATGCTTGCGGTCAGGAAGGTATGCGGCGCGAAGGGGACTGTCGGGACGGATAATGTGAAATGGATTACTCCCGATGAAAAATACGCCGCCGCTATATCTCTTACATCAAAGGGTTATAAAGCGACTCCGTACCGTCATATCATAATAGAAAGTAAAAACGGAAAACAGCGGCATATCAATATACCGACGTATTACGACAAGGCTATGCAGGTATTGTACGCATTTTCACTCAATCCTATTGCCGAAGCAACCGGCGAAAGAAAATCCTTCGCGTTTCGTATCGGGCGTTCTATGCAGGACGCGAACGAATACATAAAGGAAGCGTTAAAACCGTATGAAATAGAGTATGTTGTAAAAGCGGACGTGAAAGCGTGTTATCATTCCATAAGTCACGAATGGCTAATGAATAACATTCCTATGGATAAAAAAGTATTGGGCGAGTTCTTAAACGCCGGTTATATTTTTAACGGCGAGCTTTTTCCGACTGACGATTACGGAATATCGCTCGGCTGTAATATATCGCCCATATTGGGAAATATGACGCTTGACGGTATGCAAAAATATATTTACGCGCGGCTTTACGGCGACGGCGAAATAAACTATACGAACGGAAATTTAATACGTTTCGCGGACGATATAATTGTAACCGTAACCGATACGGAAACGGCTGAAAAAATATTGGAAATACTTTCGGATTTTCTTTCCGAGCGCGGTCTGCGGCTGTCGGAGGAAAAAACAAAAATCATTGAAATCTCACAGGGCTTTGATTTTCTATCGCGCACCTACAAGCGTAAGGACGGCGTTATAACAGTCGAGCCGTCCAAAACCGCCGTAACGTGCTTTGAAAACGAATTAGAGGATTTTATTCTGAATTTTAAAGGCTCCCAGAAATCGCTTATAGACAAGCTCAACCGAAAGCTCTCCGCGTGGGCGGGTTATCACCGAGTATCTAACGCCGCGTCGGCGTTTCGACATATCGACGTGGTTGTAAAGGCGCTATTGATAAAGCTGTGTCAGAAAAAGCATCCTACGTGGACGCTTAAAAAAATACGCGGTAAATATTTTTATCTTGAACATAACGGCGAATATATTTACGCGCTCAAAGACAGAGTGGACATCAGAGTGAAAAAGCTGTCCGACGCGCTTCTGGTGGAGCATAAAAAAATCAAGACGAACGCAAACGCCTATCTTGACGCCGATTATATAGAACAGAGAACGGACGGCAGAGAGATACATAATGTTACGGGCAAATACCGCTCCGTCTGGAACAGGCAAAACGGACGCTGCTTCTACTGCGGTAAAAAAATACTGCCCGACCAGCCCAAGGAGATAATACAAAAGAGCTTGGCTAAAGGCGGCTGCGTCGATAATCTTGCGTATATACATTACGGGTGCCGTCATTTTCCGGCGGAAATAATACACGCGGACGCCGAACCTTTGTGCGAAAACGATATTATAGCTCTTATAAACAGTTTAGACGACAGGAGAAACAAAAAAGGTCTTAAATTCTCACAACTCGATATTTTCTTCCAAAAATGTTTACAGCCGACCGTCACGCTGACGTTTAAGGAAATAGAGAATATCATCGGGGCGCCGCTGTGCAAAACCGCGTATGAAAGAAAACAATACTGGTTTAAAACAACGGACGACGCCATAAGCAAGGTCTGGCTGATGAACGGGTATATTATCAAACGGCTGTACCTTAACAAGCGGAAAATCGTGTTTGTGAGAGCGGAAAACAACAATCTACCCGTGGATATTCCCGATGTGTTCTTAAACGGCAGAGTACCCAAGGACGCGAAATTCGAGCTTGAAAACTTTTTTTCGTATATACGCGGTAAATACGGAATTTAAAATTACACAATAAAAAAAGACGGAGCGTAGCCGCAAATACGGTTACGCTCCGTCTTAAAATGTAATCATTCAGAAGTCGAAAATCAAGGGT
>CAYRSG010000082.1:0-3001 GCA_964426905.1 uncultured Clostridium sp.
GGACACGGCTGGCTGTCGTGTACCTTTACCCATAAATTTATTATAGTAGGAGGATTAAAATGAGCGATTTATTCAGGAAAAAGAGCTTGGATAAAATATCCTCGCCGGAGCGGATCAACGACTACATAAAAACCCCGAGAGCATCCTCTTTGGCGGCGCTTATCGCCGCGCTTGCGCTTATCGCGGGCGCGCTTGTGTGGGGGATTTTCGGCAGACTTGATATAACGCTTGCGGCGGTAACGGTTTGCGAAAACGGAAAAGCCGTTTGCTATGTTTCGGAATACGACGCGGAACACATCACGGAAGGGACAAGCGTAAGAATCGACGGCGATGAGTTTTCCGTTGCGTATATTCCGGATTTGCCCGTTCCGGCAAAGGATACCGTTTCCGGCTACGCCGCTCATATCGGCGGCTTTGACGAAAACGGGTGGGTATACGCGCTTGAGCTTAACGGCGAAATGACAGACGGCATATACAAAACCGATATTGTAACGGAGCGGGTATCGCCCGTTTCGTTGCTTTTGAATTGAGGTGATACGCGATAATGAGCAGAGTGAAAAAAGTACCCGTGATAATGCAAATGGAGGCTTTGGAGTGCGGCGCGGCGGCGCTCGCTATGATTTTGGCGTATCACGGAAAATGGCTTCCGCTTGAGCGCGTCCGCGCGGACTGCGGCGTGTCGCGCGACGGTTCAAACGCCAAAAATATCGTGAAAGCCGCTCAAAATTACGGACTTGACGTAAAGGCGTACCGATTTGAGCCGGAGGAGTTAAAGGAAAGCGCGCCGTTTCCGTGTATCATACACTGGAATTTTAACCACTTTGTAGCGCTGTGCGGATTTAAAGGCGACAAAGCCGTTTTGAACGATCCCGCGCGAGGAACGTATGTCGCGTCGCGGGAGGAGTTTGACGAGAGCTTTACCGGTATATGCCTGTGCTTTGACGAGGGCGCGGACTTCGTAAAATCCGGCAAGCCGAAAAGCATATTGTCGTTTGCGAAAAAGCGGCTCACAGGCTCAAAAGCCGCCGTTATATTTGTTATGTTGTCGGCGCTTGCCGTTTCAATACTCGGGATAATTAACGCGTCGTTTTCAAAGGCGTTCGTCGATTTGCTGCTCGGCGGGAGAAACGACGGGCTTATTATCCCGTTTATTTTAATTATGTCGGCGTTTGCCGCCTTGCAGATAATTGTCTCGGCGGTTCGGGAAATAAATATGTATAAGATAAACGGGCGGTTCGCCGCCGCGGGAAGCGTGAGCTTTATGCAAAAGATACTGCGTATGCCTATGGAGTTTTTCTCGCAGCGTATGGCGGGCGATATTCAGCTCCGCGCCGCGTCGAACGCGGAGGTCGCGGGCATTATCGTGAACACTCTCGCGCCGCTCGCGCTTGACGCGCTGGCGCTTATCTTGTATCTCGCGGTAATGCTCCGCTACAGCGCCGTGCTGACGCTTATCGGCGTCGCGTCGGTGATTATAAACCTGCTTATCAGCGGATATATCGCAAGGAAAAGGACGAATATTATGCGCGTGATGCTCCGCGACGAGGGCAAGCTCGCGTCAACGACGGTTTCGGGAATAGAAATGATAGAGACGATAAAGGCGAGCGGTACGGAAAACAGCTTTTTCGAGAAATGGTCGGGCTATCAGGCGAGCGTAAACGCGCAGCGTGTAAATTACGCGGAGCTGGATTTCAAGATAGGCTTTCTGCCGGATTTGGTTTCCGCGCTTACGCAAACGGCTGTGCTTATACTCGGCGTGCTTCTCGTTATGAACGGGCGGTTCACCGAAGGCTCGCTTCTCGCGTTTCAGGCGCTTTTGACGGCGTTTGAGGCTCCCGCGAAAAAGCTCACCGACGCGGGACAGGTCTTGCAGGAGATGAAAAGCGACGCGGAGCGTATCGAGGACGTTATGGAATACGCGGACGATGAAGTTTTTACCGATACGGAGGCTGACGAGTACGACAAGCTGTCGGGAAATATCGAGTTAAAAAACATAACCTTCGGCTACTCCCCTCTCGCCGAACCGATTATACGGAATTTCAGCCTGACAATAAAGCCGGGGCAGAAAATCGCGATAGTCGGCGGCTCGGGCAGCGGCAAATCGACCGTCGCGAAGCTCGTTTCGGGACTGTACAAGCCGTGGAGCGGCGAGATTCTGTTTGACGGCAAGCCGCTCGGTGAAATAGACAGAGCCGTTTTCACAGGCTCGCTGGCGGTCGTTGACCAGGACGTGATACTGTTTGAGGACACGATAGCGAACAACATAAAAATGTGGGACAGCTCGATTGAGGACTTTGAAATGATAATGGCGGCGCGGGACGCGCAGCTTCACGATGATATAATGCGGCGTAACGGCGGCTATAACTACAGGATATACGAGGGCGGCAAGGACTTTTCCGGCGGTCAGAAGCAGCGAATGGAAATAGCGCGCGTTCTGGCGCAGGACCCGACAATTATCATTATGGACGAGGCTACCTCCGCGCTTGACGCGCAAACGGAATACGACGTTGTAAAATCTATTTCCGACAGAGGTATCACGGTGATAGTCGTCGCGCACAGCCTATCGGCAATACGCGACTGCGACGAGATTATCGTTATGGACAAGGGCGCGATTGCCGAGCGCGGAACGCACGAGGAATTATACGCGAGGGGCGGCGTGTATACGTCGCTCATATCGAACGAATAGGAGGCTTTGCCATGGGTTGGTTTGACGAACAAATCAGAGAGCGGAAGCGGAACGACGACGAGGTGTTTTCCGAGGCGGTTTACGATATTGCCGGAGCGGTCGCCGGCAAGCGGATATTTTTTGACGCGCACAGCGACAGAGAAAATATCAAGCGTGAAATAGACGAAATACTGAAATATTACCATTTAAAAAGCCGCGAGCTGCCCGACAGCGTGAAGGACGTCGACGGCAGTCTTGAGTATATTCTGCGCCCGTGCGGAATTATGCGCAGGAGCGTGGAGCTTAAAGACAAATGGTACAAAAACGCGGCGGGAC
>CAYRSG010000083.1:0-2852 GCA_964426905.1 uncultured Clostridium sp.
GTGACATCCTGCTTGTAAGGCAGACGCTCTCCCAGCTGAGCTAAACTCCCGTTTTTACCGCCTTAATCAGCGACATGAAATATTATAACAGAACAAGTATCATTTGTCAATAGTTTTTCAATAAAATTTTTTTGAAAATTCACTGATATTTATATATATTTTTATGCTTAAATAATGTATAATATACTTATAAAATCCGATTATATAAGGGGGTAACAGAGATGAAAATATGTAAAAAAGGATCCGCTTTATTAGCCGCGCTGCTTGCGATTATATTCGCGCTGTCCGGCTGCGGCGGAACCGGTTCCGACAGCGGCGAATCCGATTTAAAATCCTTGGCGGGCACGTATGTATTCGTAGGAAAAGATATTCAAAATCCTTATATGCAGAAGGTATATGAAGGTTTTGAGACCGCCTGCCGTGAAATAGGCGCGAAATCGCTTTATAAAGCTCCGGAAAGTCCTACGGCGGAAAAGCAAATTGAGATTATAAATAAACTTACCGAGGAGGACGCCGCCGGAATCGCCGTCGCAGCGAACGACTCCTCCGCTCTGAGCGACGCCCTGAAAGCGGCGTCCGAAAAAGGTATAAAAATCATCTCTCTTGACTCCGCCGTCGACCCTGAATTAAGAAAGACGCATATTCAGCAGGCTGACCCGGAAAAGATAGGACGCGGACTTATTCAGGCTGCGTATGACATTCTCGGCGGAAGCGGCGGTATCGGAATTTTAAGCTCTACGGAGCACGCGACAAACCAAAATACATGGATTGAATATATGCGCCGCGAAATAGGAGAAAATCCGGAAAAGTACGCCTCCACGCCTATAGTAGAAATCGTTTACGGCGACGACGATTTTACAAAATCAATGGCTGAAACGGAGGAGCTTCTGAGCAATCCCGATGTAAAAATAATTGTTTCCCCTACCGCGGTAGGTATGTCGGCGGCGGGTAAGGTTCTTACGGAAAAGGAATCGGAAATTAAGCTCACAGGTCTGGGTATGCCGTCTCAGACGGCGGATTATATCGAAAACGGCGTTTGTCCGTGCATGTTTCTCTGGAATCCCGCCGATATAGGATATGTAGCGGGTTATACAATGGACGCTCTTATTAAAAATACCATTACGGGAGCCGTTGGAGAAACCTTCGGCGTCGGCGCTCTCGGCGAAAGAAAAATTACTCCCGATAACTCGGACGGTACGGAGGTCATAGTCGGCGATTTGCTGAAATTTGACAGAACGAATATACTTGAATGGAAAAATATATATTAAAATAATCACGGGGACTGTAAAAAATGGGGAAATCAAGCCGTCAGAAACTGAAAATACTGTACATAATGCGGATGCTTATGGAGAACACCGACGAGGAGCACGCCATGCCGACGGCGGAAATAATATCGGAGCTTGAAAAACAGGGCGTATCCGCCGAGAGGAAAAGCGTATATGACGATATAGAAATGCTTAAAGTTTTCGGTCTTGATATTTTAAGCAGCCGCGGCGCGCCTAAGGGGTATTATATCGCGTCGCGTGATTTTGAGCTTCCGGAGCTCAAGCTGCTGGTGGACGCGGTGCAGTCGTCAAAATTTATTACCGAAAAAAAATCGGGCGAGCTTATAAAGAAAATCGAGCGTCTCGCGGGGCGCTTTGAGGCGAACGAGCTTCAAAGACAGGTGGTCGTGTCGAACAGAATCAAAACAATGAACGAAAGCATATACTATAACGTAGATAAAATCCATTCCGCGATATCTCTTGATTCGAAAATCCGCTGCAAATACTGCGAATGGACAATAAACCGAACTCTGGAACCAAAGAAGAACGGCGCTTATTATACGCTCAGTCCTTGGGTTCTGACGTGGGACGATGAGAATTACTATCTTATAGCCCGCGACGATGACAGCGATCAGATTCGCCATTACCGCGTTGACAAAATGCTCGGTATTGAAATTACGGACGAAAGGCGAACGGGAAAAGAGCAGTTTAAAAATTTTGATATTGCCGCGTTTTCAAAAAGAACCTTCGGCATGTTCGCCGGAAATGAAACGGAGCTTGAAATACGCTTCAATAACAAACTTATAGGGGTTGTAATGGACCGTTTCGGCAAGGACGCCGTGATACACGGAAATAACGGGGACAGCTTCACCGCAAAATTAAAAGTAAATGTAAGCGCTCAGTTTTACGGCTGGCTTACAGGTCTGGGCGCGGACGCTATGATTATTTCCCCTTCCTCGGAGGCTGAAAAATACTCTCTATATATACGAAAAATAGCTTCAAAATATAAATAGGAAGCAAGCCTGATTCCAGTTATTACCAATATGTTAAATAAAATGGAAAAAACTTCTGCTAAATCTATAAAAATTATGTAAACTAAAATCAAATATTTGTCCAAAAAATGGTTTTCGGCGGATTTTGGTTGACAAATTTAATTTTTGTGGTAAAATAACTGCAATGTATCTAAAAAGGTACATATTTATACCGTTCGATGTATAAAAAGGGTTTATCGGGAAATAATCATAAGGATAAATTTTCCGAGATAAGGAGGTTTTAACCATGAGACAATTTTCATGTACTATTCAGGGAGAGCAGGGACTGCACGCAAGACGCGCCGGAAAGCTTGTGGAAGAGGCGCAGAATTTTAAGTCGGATATCAGTATTGAATATAACAGCAGAATCGAAAATCTGAAAAGACTTTTCACCGTTACATGTCTCGGCGTAAAAAAGGGAGAGTCCGTAACGATAAAGGCTGACGGAAACGATGAAGCCGAGGCTGCCGCGGCGCTTGAAAGCTATTGCAGAAAAAATCTGTAAAAAGTTTCCCGAAATAATAAAAATCCGCTCGCTATACGAGCGGATTTTTAT
>CAYRSG010000084.1:0-2661 GCA_964426905.1 uncultured Clostridium sp.
ACCTTCATTTCCGGTCTGGTAAAGCACGCGTAATCTCCGCTTACCATAATTTTAAATCCGTAGCTCATATTTATCCTCCTTTAATAATAGTCGTTTAATACGCGAATTGAGCCGTCTTAATAACACGCGCGCTATAAAATATAATCCGTTTCGTTTGTAAATTTTAATCCCGTAGCCTTGTTATAATAGTCGAGATTTGACAACATGCACGCGCCGCATTCCAACCGCTCGACAATTCCTTCTTTTATCATTTTTTCAAGCTCATAAGTCTTTACCGACGCGCAATACTGCGCAAGCCGCCGTTTTACCGAGAGCTTCCCGTATTTAAGCTCTTCTATCAGCTCCCTGTTTTCATTATCCGGAATTATAACCGAGATAACCTGATTATCAATAAAATGAAACTGCTCAGCGTAAGTTCGAAACGGTATGGCGTCCGGTCTGAGATTTTCACCCATCAGAGATGTAATGGAATTTTTCTCTATGACCCCGTCCTTAACCGCGAACAAGCGATTATAATATTCCTTTATACATTCGTCGGAGCTTATATCGTCAAATTCGGAAAACAGCGAGCTTGTAATATTTGATTTGAGCTGCATCTCGCCGCCTCCTCCGTCGGTTTCAAATACAAACACGTCGCCGCGTTCTCTTTTTCCCTCTCTGTTGCAGCGTCCTCCCGACTGAAGGATATTGTCAATGCCGGCGTTTTCACGGAACACCGTTTCAAAATCAAGGTCGACTCCCGCTTCTATGAGCGAGGTGGAAATAACGGTTATTTTTACGCCGCTTTGTATATCCTTCTTTATTTCCCGAATAACCTCGGAACGGTTCTTAGGCGTCATATACGTTGATAAATGATATTTCTTACCTCCGCATATATCGTACAGCTCCTTTGCCGTACTGCGTTTATTGACTATAATCAGCGCGTTTTCATATTTCCGCGCCGCATCGGTCAGCTTTTCCAAAGACGTTTTCCCGATATATGTATAGCGGCGTTTGTTGAAAGCTTGAAATAAACGCTTATCGCCGACAGCGTCCTTTATTCTGTTTGAGCTCATAAATTTTTTTGCGAAATCGCCGTAATCCGGCATTGTGGCGGACATAAGTATAGCTGTGGAATTAAGATATTTCGTAATATACCCGATTGCTCTCAGACATGGCTGAATATACCCGATCGGAAGCATATGTATTTCATCGAATATGATAACGCTGTCCGCGAGATTATGCATTTTTCTCAGCCTGCCGCCGCGGTAATGGTAGAGCGACTCAAAAAACTGAACGCCGGTGGTTACGATAAGCGGAGCGTCCCAATTCTCGCAAGCGCGTCTGAGTTTTTCCGATGTAAGCTCGTTTTCACTATCTCGAAATTCAAAGTCATAATTTGAATGATGTTGCACAACGGGCAGCGCCTGTCCGAAAATATCTTCAAAAATCTCCGCTGTCTGTTCGATAATACTGACATACGGTATAACGTATATAATTCGTTTTTTCTTTTTCTCTACCGCCGTTTTCAACGCGGCGCGGATACTGCATAATGTTTTTCCGCTGCCCGTAGGCATATTGAGCGTGTAAATATCCGCATCCGTCGAAACGGATTTATACGCCTGCTCCTGTATGGCTCCCCTTGCCTTTTGCAGAGGGGTTTCGGCTCGAAAGCCGTTAATTTTTTCACATACCAGCTCGTATGCTTGTTGGAAATTTCCCGCGACGCTTCTCTCCGTTTGAGGCGAAACGAACTGTTCCGTATCTATAAAATCCGCGTCTGTGAGACATGAAAACAAATATCTTGTGAAAAAAGAATAAAGCTCGATAATTTCTTCTTTTGTGCGGCAGTCCTTCATCAATTTTTGAAGGTTATCTTTAGGAAATTGAGGGTTAATTTCATTACCGTACGCCGAATAATTTCCCGATTCGCGTTTTAAAACGGCGTGTAAAGTCGGCGCGTCGGGATTATCCGCCTCTGTTCCCCCGTCGGGCAAACCGGCGTGATGTCCGGCTATACAATATTCTATCATATACGAGTACGGCGCTCCGGATTTTTTATAAATCTCCTGAGCGCCGCATAGAGCGTGCGCGACCTTGATTGAGTCGCCCCGTATTCGTCTTTGAAATTCCTCCGTATATTTTCCTATATCGTGCATAAGTCCGCATAATTCGGCGCAGTCTTTAAGACAGTCGACGGAATTATCCCTGCACAGCTTCGCCACTCCCGTCAGATGATTGACAAGAGATTGTTTTCGACCGTCCTCAGAGGTATGTCCGATATATTCCATAAAATCCCCTCCGGTCTTTTTGTTGTTATGCCTAAAAATTAGGCTGTTTTTGCTTGCAATTATAGCATATCATCACAAAAATGTCAATGTTTTAAAGTAAAAAAGGCGTGGATAATGGCGCATATTAAAAAAATCCAACAGTGAAAGCGGCAACTCTCCCTTTGGTCGTTTCAATCGATAGCTATATTTAGCGACGCCAAAACGATCGTATGCGCGCGCAAAAACATACGCAACCGCCTTAAGCGCCTCCGAGCTTCGCGGAAAACATCGCCCTGCGCTCCGCGCTTTACGCTTATACCCGCAATATAGCCTTCCTCGACAAGCATTTCCATTATCGACGTCCACAGCTCCCTGTTTATGCCGAGCGTTTCGGGCGATATATAATCCGTAT
>CAYRSG010000085.1:0-2638 GCA_964426905.1 uncultured Clostridium sp.
GGCGAAGCCGCCGCAAACAAATTAGGCTATGAATATTACGATAAAAATATTATTGAAAAAATAGCGGAAGAAAGCGGTTTGTCAAAAGATTTTATCAAGGAAGCCGGAGAATACGCGCCGAATAAAAGCAAATTTGCATATTCATTTGTCGGCAGAAATTCCAACGGTATGGCGCTTGACGATTATATTTTTAATATTCAAAACAGAATTATTAAAGAGTGCGCATCAGGGAAATCCTGCATTATTATAGGACGCTGCGCCGATTATATTCTTAAAGATTATGATTGTCTCAATGTATTCATATATGGAGATACAGAAACAAAAAAGAAAAGAATTATGGATTTATATAAAGTATCCGATGAAGAAGCGTTAAAACTCATGAAAGAAACCGATAAACGCCGTAAAGTTAATTATAATTATTGTACAGGTCACGAATGGGGACAAATACATAATTATACGTTATCACTCAACAGCAGTCAGATAGGTATAGAAAAATGTATTGATATAATTACAGATTTATGATGAACCGAGTAATAAAAACGGCTATGAGAAAATTCAATGTTTCTCATAGCCGCTTTTATTAAGCGTTATTTTCGCCGAATCTTCCGAATATCAGCTTAAATACCGTCCGTATCAGAGGCTGAATAAAAAATAACTGTGTGAAAAATGCAAACGGGAAATTAAAGCATACAAGTTTTATCCAGTTCGCAATAAGAGTAACAGCGTTAAATCCGGCGTAATACGGATAATATAAAAACGCCGCGATAAAACTCATTGCGGGACACATCAGTCCGACAGTGGCACAGATTATCGCGGACTCGAAAATAACGGGATGCGTTTTTTGCGGGTCAAAATTTTTCGCGGCTAATCTGAACGAACACGGACTGCCCATCACAATTTCAAGAAAATACGCAAAGCAGAACTCGATTAGTATTACAGCCCATATAGGAAGAAAGCGACCGAACATATACACGCCGCCCTGAGAATTTATCGCGCCTAAGACGCTCGACGCTCCCGTAACGGACGTCAGTGTGCTTCCGTTTACAACGTATAAGCTGTAAAACACGTAGCTATGTACCGTGACAAGCACCGTAAGAAAGGCGAATACCATTCTTTCAAATTGATTTTTTGGCATAAAAAATACACTCCTTTTCGCGCAAAAAACACACGTATTACCAAATAAAAAACCGATTACGTTCCGTAATCAGATTTACATACCAATAGGTAATACGTGTGTCGTTTGCGTTTTTATATTTAGTTACGCGAGTTATTATAACATTTTATTGAAATTTTGTCAAATAAAAATATATTTTTTATCTTAAAAAGGACTTAAAAGACAGGATATCCCAAGGATTTAAAAACAAAAAAACGGCGTCTGAAAATTTATAAGGAGATAATTAAAAATTTTCTGCATTTTTGTTTAAAAAACAGACTTTATAATTCTGATTTTTATATTGAAATATTTATGTAATTGTTATATAATATTTGTATCATGTTATATTGCGCGGTGAAACGCCGCTAAAATTTAAGAGAGGGAGAGATTACATGAAAAAGGAAAAGAAATTATTGTCAATCTTCACAGCGTTGGCAATAACAGCGTCCGCGTTTACGGGACTTGCAATCCCCGCGAACGCGGAGGACGAAGACGCGTCGGCATGGGCGGAGCTTGAGTATAGCGCCGGCGACGCGGTACATTCCAACAGCGCTATTGCGGCGGCTGACGAACTTGCGGCGACGGACGAACCCGCGGCGGCGGACGAACCCGCGGCGACGGACGAACCCGCGGCGACGGACGATCCGTCAGCGCCGGCTGCTCCGGAATGGAAGCAGGGTAAAGGCGCGGAGGGCGATCCGGATCAGAATCATGAGTTTACCTCATATATGGGCAAGGACAATGTTCTTAAGGTTACAGACAAGAACGTAATCGCTCAGATGAATAATATTTCCGAGGGAGTTGTAAACTTTAACACGAACGTTTATCTTACAGGCGACAGAAACTTCAGAATCCTGCTTGATTCTTCCGATGAAGTTGTCTACTCGGCGAGCACAGTAATCGCCCAGGCCGCGGTAAACAATACGGACGGTATTGTTTACGTAGGACCCGAGACCGCGAATAACGGTTCGGGAACGGTTTTGTTTACGCCCGCGGCTTCAGGCGCTTGGTACAACATCGACGTCACGATGGATTACGCTAAGAAGGACACAAACGAGTTTATTACAATCACGGCTAAAGCAGACGGAAGCGACGAAATTCTTGGCACGCAGAAAATCGGTTCTAATGCGGGAGTGAATACGACTCTGAAGGCTATCAGACTTATGGCTACGTCTGCCAGCTCTTATTTTGAGGGCATGACCGTAACGCCGGGCAGCGCGCTGGCGTCTGCGGCAAATCCGGAGCCTACAACAGACCCTTCGGCTACAGAACCGCCGAAAACGGATACAAGTATTCCGATTGATTTTACAAACCGTTCTCTGACGCCAATCAGCAAGGGAAGCGCAACGGTATTTACGGTCGCTGACGCGGCTACAGGCACAAACAGTCAGAAGGCTCCCGGGCTTGCGGCAAACGGCGCGAACGACGTCCTCTTCATGGGCTGCGGCTCAAGCGCGGCGGACGCTTGGTTCGGATATATGGCTC
>CAYRSG010000086.1:0-2518 GCA_964426905.1 uncultured Clostridium sp.
TAATCCGCCACGTTTCCCGTAAGCTCGTCAACGCCCAAGGACGGTAGCGGTTCGCCCTCCGTCTGCGACACGTCGAATACGGTAGCGACTCGAAAAGCGGGGATCGTCACTTCTCTTTCCTCCGTAAGCGGCTTGCCGTCCCAGCCGATAAAAGGCGTGTTCGTCGCCGGATTTATTTTCTCAAACTCCTTTTTTGTCTTGTACGAGGAGGGCGCGATTATCTTAATTCCGTGCTCGCCGCGTTTTACCGTGCGCTTGTGGTTATTCTGCCACGCGTTATATCCCGCCACCATAGACGCGTCGGGCTTCTGCATAAGAATTAAAAGCGTGTTTCTGAAGCTGTAATTATGGAATTTCGACATACACGTCAGATACTGCTCGTATTTGCCGCTCGAAAATATGTCCTTTACTCCGTCCTCCAGCTTTTTCATAATCTCGCCCATTCTCTCATACGGCGTTTCGCCGGATAATTGCAGCGTATTAACGGAAGTCTTTGACGGCTCCGCCGTTTCGGGCTTCCTTTCAGCTTGTTTTATTGCCATTAACTTAACCTCTCTTTCAGTTATAATATTTTCCAACGGCTGCGGCTCCGATTGACCGAAGCCGCGTATCGCCGTTTTCATATTTGCGTTGTTTCTGTAAAACATTACAATAGTGTCAAGCGCCTTATTATAAAAGCTCCGCACGCTTATAGGGACGCTCGGCAGAAAATGAATACCGCCGCCGTTTATCCAGCCCGATATATAGCCTTCAAAATTCCTGCGTCCTCCGTAGCGCGGACGCTCGGCGTCGCACCTGTAAAAATAATCGTTAGTCGGTATCTGTATTCCCAGAACTAAACTACCTGTTCGCGGATTGTACATAAAACGGCGGTTTTGTATTTCTTGCATATCAAATGTTTCCGTGTTCGTGTCAATCCGCATAATGCCTTTTGTAATTTCTATGTGTTTCATCAGCGTTTGGATTTTTCAAACTCCAGCTTGAAATTTACATACTTACCGCCCGTGTCCGCGAGAACCACCGCCGCGTCGTAGGTGTCGCCCGTTTTCTCGGAATACCAGCCCTTGACCCTCGACCTGCCCTTTGTGAGCAAGTCAGATACTATTTTCCTTGTCGGCTCCTTTTTCTTTCGCGTGAAAAATCTATCGTTTTTCCAAATCTTAAACCGACATTCCTTGTTTGCGCAGTAGAAATTGTGCCTGCCCTCGTAAACGCTATTACCGCAGCGCGGGCATTTGCCGACAGCTTCAGGCTTGAAAATATCCTTTTTATCGTCGGCGATAAACGAATACGTCCGCGTAAGTTCGCGTACAAGATTTTCAATGCCCGTCATAAACTCGGTATCGGAATAACCGCCCTTCGCGATTTCGGCAAGGCTGTTTTCCCATTCGGACGTGAGCGCGGGCGAGGTGAGCGTTTCGGGGAGCGCGCTCACGAGAGCTAAACCGTTCCTTGTGGAAACAAGACTTTTACCCTTGCGCTCGGCAAATCCCGTCTGTACCAGCTTTTCAATAATGGACGCCCTTGTCGCCGGAGTTCCTAAGCCTTTTCTTTCTGCTTCGTCTGTTGTTTCCTTAGCGCCAGCCGTTTCCATAGCCGATAGCAGCGTGTCCTCGGTGTACGCTTTCGGCGGCGAGGTCACGCCCTCGCTCACCGACGCTGTAACGTCGATTATCTGTCCCTCGTCTATGTTCAGATATATATTGCAGTCCCCGTTATCGTCCTTATTGCCGATATACGAACGGAAAAGACGGTCGATATCTTTCCAGCCCTCCGCGATTATCGTTTTACCCTTCGCCGTAAACGTATTTCCCGCGCACTCAAATTCCGCCGTTACCGTTTCATATACAAACGGCGCATTGACGGAGCATAGGAGCTTGCACATAATAAGGCGCAATATATTGCTTTCGCCGTTTGGTATTTCCGATAAACGGATATTTTCAATTTCCGCCGTCGGAATAATGGCGTGGTGGTCGCTGACCTTGGAATTGTCGAACAGATAAAACGTGTCGGGCGTGAAATCCTTGCAGTTGCCGAACGGCGCTTGTTTCGCCGACAAGTGAATTATCGGCATTATAGCGTCCCGCATATCCTCCGTTAAATACCTGCTGTCCGTTCTCGGATATGTAATCAGCTTCTTTTCGTAAAGGCTTTGAGCGTAGTCAAGCGTCTGTTTTGACGTGTAGCCGAATAACCGATTAGCCTCGCGCTGTAAGGTAGTCAAGTCAAAGAGCTTTGGAGCGCGTTCCGTCTTTTTATCCTTCGTTACGGAAACACAAACGGCTCGTGAATTATCACAAGCCGTTTTGATATTTTCCGCCGTTTCCTTATCGGTAAATCTTTCGCTTGACGCGCTAAATTTACTGTCCCCGATATTGACGGTGTAGTATTTCTCTTTCTTAAACATTGATATTTTACTGTCCCTGTCCGCAATCATCGCAAGCGTCGGCGTCTGCACACGCCCTATATTGAGCTTCTTTTTGTAAAGGACGGTAAACAGTCTTGACGCGTTTATCCC
>CAYRSG010000087.1:0-2399 GCA_964426905.1 uncultured Clostridium sp.
GTATAAGGGTGGCAACGCCGCGGCATAACGGCAAGGTAGAGAGGCAGCACAGAACAGATGAGCAGAGGTTTTACAGTAAGATGAGGATGTACAATCTTGCGGATGGGAGGAAGCAGCTTCAAAGATATAATAAGTGGTCAAATACAATACCCAAGATATGCCTAAAGTTCCTCAGCCCAAACGAGCTACTTGAAAAATATATGTATGTGATGTAAAAATATATGGTACGCATTTATCATTGACGGAATTATTTTATAAAATGTGTCACCTATCATTGAATTCTTTACAAATAGGCATATTGTCATGCTTGACATTTATATAAAAAGAATATATAATAGATAAGTTAAAATCCATAAATCTTATGAGAGGAATGATACGAGATGGCTGAAACGAAAGAATACGTTTTAACGGTGGAAGGTAAAGCGGAACTCGAAGAGGAGCTTGACACTCTGAAAAGCGTCACAAGAAAAGAGGTTTCAGAGAAAATTAAAGAAGCGCGTTCGTTCGGCGACCTTTCTGAAAACGCCGAGTATGACGAGGCTAAAAACGAACAGGCTGAGGTTGAGGCGAGAATTAACGAAATTGAATACATGCTCAAATACGCGAGGGTTATCGATAACGAGGAAATAAAGTCCGATGTTGTAACTCCCGGTTCAAAGGTTGTCCTCAATATTTTCGGCGAAGAAAAGAAATACACGATAGTTGGTTCAACAGAGGCTGACCCGTATAAAAACAAGCTGTCGTACGAATCGCCGATAGGCGCGGCGTGCCTGAATCACAGCGCGGGCGAAACGGTGATTGCGCAAACTCCCGGCGGTCCCGTCGAATTTAAGATTTTGTCGATAGACAGATAAGCATAATATACTGTAAAACCGTCGGAGCGCCGCGCTTCGGCGGTTTATTGCCTTTTAGTAAGAATAAATTTTATAAATTCAGCCGTTGCGGTAATATGTTCGGCTACAGCGAGCCGAATAGTGAAAAATTACAGACGGCGAAAGCTTGCGGATAAATTATATATAACAAAAAGCCTTATTTTATCTGTAATCGCCGCGCCGGCCGTTATATAACGCTTCTTTTGCGCATAAGCATATTTGGGGGTGTGTTTATGCGCGGAGCAAGGAATATTCTCTGTGTGTCCGGCGGCTATATAGCGGCGGTTATCGGCGCGGGTTTTGCGTCGGGACAGGAGATAGCGAGTTTTTTTGTAAAGTATGGCAGATACAGCATTATAGGCGTTTTCATAGCGTGCGTAATATTCGCGCTTTTTTCGTACGCGGTTCTCGGCGTATGCGCCGAAAAGAAGATATACAGCTACGCCGACTTTCTGTCCGCCGTGTTCGGGGAAAAATACGGCGCAAAAGCGGTTGAAGCCGTGACGCTTGTTTTCGCGGCGGCGTCCGTATGCGTCATGACGGCGTGCGCCGGCGAAATAGCGTTTGTTGTTTGCGGCTCGCAAAGGATTCTCGGCGCGTTTATATTCACTCTTATATGCGGAATGATATTTTTTACGGGCGGCAAAAATATTATGCGGATAAATTCCGTTCTCGGAGCCGTCATAATATTCGGAATAATATTCAGCTGTCTGTATATTCTGCGGTACAGAGAGCATCAAACGTTTGCGAATACCGCGTCTATAGCGCTGTCCGGCGTCGCGTACGCGGGCTATAACCTGATTACGGCGGGCGCGCTTCTTTCGGGTATGAGCTCGTTCCTCAAAGATAAAAGAGAGGCGGCGATTTCTTCCGCGGCGTCGGGTTTTGTTCTTTTTGTTATGATTACGCTTATATGGGGAGTTCTGGGAATATATTACGGGAAAATCTCTCTCGGGGAAATTCCCATGCTCACAATGGCGTTTCGGCAGAATAAAATTCTCGGCGGCTTTTACGCGGTAATGCTCGCTTTTGCGGCGCTTACAACCGGCGTGTCAAACGGGTTCGGAATTATAGATATTTTAAAGCGAAAAATCAGCGGGAAAACGGCGTCAATATTAATTATGGCGACAGGCTTTTGTCTGAGCGGAGCGGGTTTTTCAAACCTGATAAACGCCGCGTACAGAGCGTGCGGATACGCCGGAATTGTAATTGTTATTTTCGTTTTAATTTTTACCAAAAGGTATAAAAAACGTAGTATAAAGGAGAAAACAAAAGAAAACGAAAGAAAATAGACCAATATATTAAAAAAATAACGAAAAATCAAGGTTTACAAACCATTAAAAATTTGCTATGATATACAAGTCGTGTGACGGAGATGAACGTCGGGATGTAGCGCAGTTTGGTAGCGCATCTGGTTTGGGACCAGAGGGCCGCAGGTTCAAATCCTGTCATCCCGACCATTTTGTATATTATGGGAGTTTAGCTCAGCTGGGAGAGCGTCTGCCTTACAAGCAGAATGTCACAGGT
>CAYRSG010000088.1:0-2373 GCA_964426905.1 uncultured Clostridium sp.
ATATTACAATTCATTACATAGCAAATTTGTTCTTTAAATGATACCACGTTTCAAGAAATTTGTCGATATAGCCGTCGATAAAGCTCGTATGCCCCAAAAAATACCCTGTCCTCAAAGGTTATAAAATGCGTCGGGTTCTCCACGCCGAGAACGTTTTGTAAAAGCTCTATCCAGAATTTCTGGCTGTCGCTTTTCTCGTCGCCCTTGTCCTTCCAATATTCCGCAAATTCCTTTGCCGCCCGCTTTTGCTCTTTTTCATTCATAGTATTTTCTCCGTGACTGATATATTTTGACATAATTATACCATAATATATTGCGTTTTTCAATCAAATACGCCGAGAAAAATAAATTATGTCAGCATTATCAGACGTTTATTCAGCCTTTTCGCGTAGGAATACGTTTTATACGCACCGCCATCTGTGCGCACGACGTGGCAAAGCATTATGTCGGCTTGCTCCGCCATCCACTTGTTTCTCGCTCCGATTGCCCGCTTGTAATGAATATCGCCCAAGTCGGGAATGATAATCTCGTCGTAAAGCATTTCGTAATACTCGCGGTCTTTGTTAAACCCGCTTTTCATATACGGCGCGATAAGATACAGCTTTATCCGCTCGTTTTGCCATTTCAGCGTCCGTACCGCGCTTTCACACATCTTGTCAAAGTCGCCCATACCGCCGCTGTAAAACGCGGTTACGTCCCGAATATATTTTTGTATTGTGTTCACCGCCTTTTCCTCTTGAATTAAATATGCCTTAAAATTTTCAATAAGCTCTTGTGTTATAATTTTCATTTTCAACAACTCCTCAATAATATATTTTACCATTATGAAAATACATATCCGCGAAGCTGTCAATAATTTGCGTTTAGGCAAGCAAAAAGGATGTCCGATAACGTCCTTTTAAAATATTTATTTCCGCGCTTCCGCAAGCAGCTTTCTCGCTACATACAATTCCGCGCTGTCTATCGGCGGAACGTCCCAATAGCAGAAATCGCCCGCGCGGTCAACGTCGGGGTTGTAACTTGGATTTGCCTACTGATAAATCCTCGTGTATGCCTCGCCAACCGCTGTGTCGTAATCCCTGCCGTTTTGAACGCCAATGATTAAATCCGCGAGCAGAACAGATAATTTTTCCTCGAGGGCATTGTAGTAATCCGCTCTCAAATACATATCCCTCGCGGCGCGTATAGCGTTCTGCGATATTGCGGATAATATGCCGTAGCCGTTGCCGTTTGTCTGATTTGCGTTGACAGCGTTTCGTATCGCGTTGTTCGCCCTTGCGCTTGCCGTTCCGTAGCCCTCGCCGGCGATAACGCCGTCCAAAATCCCGCCGATTAAATTTTCCGCGATTTGGATTTGTTCTTCCGTCGCTCCCTCCGGCGCGCTCTCACGCGGAACGGGAGCCGTAGAGGATATGCACGACCGCGTTTAGCTGATGCTCACGGAGCGTTATTTCCGGGTTCATACCGCTAAATGTGATATGACTGCCGTCATACTCTCGCGGACGGTTGGAGTTAAATAGAGTATTGTATTTCTCCACAAGTTCCTGCCGTCTGCTTGCGTCCTTCCAAATCCAATCCTTAAAAGCGTCCTTAATCGCCTGCTGCTTCTGCTGCGCGAGTGTGGTTTCCTTGCTGTTTAATACTCTCCGTTCCTTGCCGTCCGCGTCCTCTACGGTATCGTAAATTCGCACGTCGCGGAGGTTAAGCGTATCTTCGAGTATCTTAAACGCGTTGGCTCTCTCCGTGCCGTAGGTCATATACACGTTTACATCGTTATAGCTTGCCGAGTTCTTGCCTTTAATGTTCCACTCCGCGGTATACGGTGAATAATTAAGCTCCACATTCCGTCTTAAATAGTACGACATATCAAAGGTTTCCCACATAAATTCCTTGATGTATTCCTTGTCAATCCAAGTAGCGCCAAGACGTACCTCTATTTCCGACGCGTCAAGGTCTTTGGGCTGCGCCGTTTTGAGAGCCTCGACGTTCGCGCTGTAATCGTCAGGGTACAGCTCCGCGCTCCGCTGAGCTATACTCAGCTTTTCGCGCACGTTGCCCGAAAGATACTCGTCCGCAGTAAGGTATTTATCCTCTTTATCGTTTCCGTAGCCGTAGAGCGGATTTAGAAAGATAACGCCTTTTAAATCCTCGTAAATTTCCTGCTCCGTCTTGCCCGTAAGCTCCGACATAAATTCCATATCAATCTTAGCCTTTTCTCCTATTGATACGGCTAACGCTTCGCTTGACGTGTCAACGTGCGTTACTGTCTTTTTTGCTCCGATAGTACGCTTTGTGAACATATCCGCTTTACGCTCAAGGTTTCCGTTTTCGTCAATGACCTCCAATGAACAAAGGAGGAAATAGCTGCTGTCG
>CAYRSG010000089.1:0-2016 GCA_964426905.1 uncultured Clostridium sp.
CGGGACGCGTATGAGAAAACGTCTCGACAATCTCCTTTGCCCGTTCCTCGGCGGCGGCGGTAAGCGCGCTGTCAACTGATAACGCCGATAAGCCTTCCGCTTGCCGATATTCATTTACCAATTCGACAACCTGCGCTTCGTAGTCGGCAGCGGACGGGGTTGCCGTCGGCGTGGGCGTGGGCGTTGCCGTAACTTTCGGAGTTGGGGAGGGCGTGGGCGCGGACGTTGCCGTAACTTTTGGAGTAGGAGAGGGCGTAGGCGCGGACGTAGCCGTAACTTTTGGAGTAGGAGAGGGCGTAGGCGCGGACGTAGCCGTAACTTTTGGAGTAGGGGAGGGCGAAGCGGTACTTAATATCAATTCCGCCGAGTTGCTCGCCGGAGTCATACTGCCTATATTGTTCCAAACAAAGGCTTTGACCGACGCCGCGTCGCCGACATATACGCCGCAGCTGCTGTTACCGTCGCCAAATCCTATTATAATCGGAAGATAGCGTATCAGGCACCCGCCGCTGTCATAACACGCCACGATTAACGTCTGACCGCCGTATATCGTTTCATTATATTCTATAGTTATATCCACATAGCTTCCTGTTTTTTTAAGATCTGTGATTATATAATTTTTACCGTTCACAGGCGTATACGGCGGATAATTACAGCAAACCGTTATTTGATTTAAAAAATCCTCTTCAAACCAAGATTCCGAGAGCCATTCGGTTTCTGTTCCCTCGTAATACACATTGCGCAGCTTGGGGCAGTCGTCAAACGCGTCGCCTGAAATAGAACCAATCGCGCTCGATATGTATACGCTTTTCAGGTTAACGCAGTGTTGGAAGGCTAAACTGTAAATATAAACATAACTATCCTGCCAATATGAATATGTAATTGGGAATGAAACGCTCGTCAGCGAGGTGCATCCCCAAAAAGCTCCAGTTTCCACATAGCTTGGATATGTTGTGCCGTTGCCGTTGCCGTTTTCTATTATGTAGCCGCGCGCAAACGGTATTTCCGCTTCCTTTATACTTGTACACTCGCTGAAGGCACAGGTTTCCAAATAGCGTATTCCCTGCGGAAAGTTGACCTTTTCAAGATTATAACAGCAATCGAAGGCGGACGAGCCGACCTTTTCAACTCCGTCGGGGATCGTATACTCTCCGGCTATGTCTCTCGGCGCGAGAATAAGCTCGGTTCCGTCGGCGGTGAACAGCGCTCCGTCTGAGAGCTTATATTTTTCGCTGTTATCATCGATGGAGATCTCATTTAAGGTTTTGCAGTCCAAAAAAGCCCTGTCGCCTATATCCGTTACGCTGTCGGGTATATGTAATTTTTTGAGAACGGTCTGACCCGCAAAAGCGCCGTTTCCTATAGCCGTTACTTCTGTTCCGTTTATACTGCTCGGAATTACAGCCTCGACGGAATTATCCTCGCAGTCCGTAATCGAAATTGTGCCGTCGTCTAAAGTTTTATAATACAAATTTCCGTACTGTTCATCGCTCGCGGCGCTCATTAAAGTTGTTTTGTAACCGTCATACTTGCCGTTGATTTCAAATTCATCGGCTTGTACATATACAAAACAGGAAAGTATCGTTGACAACGCCAATATCAACCCTAAAATCCTTTTTTTCTCCCTCAACATTTTTAGTCAACCCCTTTTGCATATTTTCACTTTATATTGTAATATATTTTCCTTATTCCGTCAACTCCCGATACATTTTCATCAGCTCCGCGACGCACGAGCTTTCGGTCGTGGTTTTAACGTCGAACCCGTATGAGAGCATTACCGCGCGGTCGTTTTATCGGTGCGCGCGTCTAAGCTCCGGCGGCATTGTCAGCTCGTCGTATAAATCCGCGAGCGAGCTGTCGGGATATAGCGCACGCGCGTCAAGTATTCCCTGCGCCGTCTGCTCGATTTTCGCTTTTTCCCAAAATCGGTTGTATTGTCTTTTCGATAATTGAATATACTGATTTTATTATCTCCACTCACAATTTATAGTGATAATATTTGCCGGGACTCCTAAA
>CAYRSG010000090.1:0-1996 GCA_964426905.1 uncultured Clostridium sp.
AAAATGCCAAGCGTTTCGTACTGAGTATCGGCGGGGCTTGCGCAGTACTGTACGCCAATCTGCCAATAAACGCCGTCCTCCGAGTTATAGAGCCACTTTGTGTTGTCTATCTTCGCAAGCTCCGTATTTTCGCCCGCGCGTGAAACGGTAACTCTCATTGCGTCTCCCTCCCATTTTACGCTCGCGCCCAAGGCTTCCGAAATAAACCTGATAGGAACCATCGTTGTATCATCAGATAACTCCGCCGCGGTCAAAAGGGTGTACGCTTCACCGTTTATATCGGCGTTTACGCTTCCGATACTAAGCGTTATAACCTTGCCGCCGTCCGTTACCGTAACGGTTTTTGTGTCGCCGTCCCAATCGACGTCCGCGCCGAAACCCTCGCTTATAACTCTTAGCGGTACAAGCGTTGCGTCGTTTACAATGTACGGCGCTGTAACCTCGGTTTGAACGCCGTTTATGCTCGCCGTGTTGTCGCCGATGACAAGCGAAATGTCAACTTCATTTCCCGCGGCAATCCCCGTAAGCGGCGCAGCCGCCATAGCCGCGCACATCAGCGCCGCCGTACTTTTTTTAAGTTTCATTAAAATAAACCTCCTAAATATGTATTTTCACTTTATTCTATCACGGAAAAATTAAAATAACCTTAAAATTTATTAAAATTTTGTTTATGAACCGCCGCAACCTTTTTATAGAATATCGCCGTCTTGCCTATGTCTTTAACAGCGTTGGAGAGTTGTTAAGCTCTGCCCAGCGGCTTCGCGTTTTTCCTCTCAAAGCATTGCCATTATATCTCGTTGCGGGATATCTATCGCGCTTTTCACAGTACGTCCCGCAGAAGCCCATAGGCATATTGCGTATATCCTCGGCTATGCCCGCTATTTCCGCCTTCCGCGTTCCGCGTTCCGTCAAGAGTTAGATTCGGCGCGGAAACGGCAAAACGAGCGGATAAAACCGAATAAACGTCTGATAATGCTGACATAATTTATTTTTCTCGGCGTATTTGATTGAAAAACGCAATATATTATGGTATAATTATGTCAAAATATATCAGTCACGGAGAAAATACTATGAATGAAAAAGAGCAAAAGCGGGCGGCAAAGGAATTTGCGGAATATTGGAAGGACAAGGGCGACGAGAAAAGCGACAGCCAGAAATTCTGGATAGAGCTTTTACAAAACGTTCTCGGCGTGGAGAACCCGACGCATTTTATAACCTTTGAGGACAGGGTATTTTTTGGGGCATACGAGCTTTATCGACGGCTATATCGACACGACAAAGGTCTTGATAGAGCAAAAGAAAGCCGGCAAGGATTTAAGAAAACCGATAAAGCAGTCGGACGGGACGCTCCTATCGCCGTTTCAGCAGGCGCAGCGATACAGCGCGGCGCTGCCGTACTCGCGCCGTCCGCGCTGGATTGTAACGTGCAATTTCGAGGAATTTTTAATATACGATATGGAAAACCCGACGGGCGAGCCGGAGAGCGTTTTGCTTAAAGATTTGCCGAAGGAATACTACCGCCTGAAATTCCTCACCGACACGGGCGGGGAGCTTTTGAAGCAGGAGGAGTTGTAATTCTCCCACCGTTATCTGAACATAAGTCGTATATCGTAGGATATGAGGACGGTTCGTTTATGCCGGAGGGCAATATGACGCGAGCCGAAGCCGCGGCGATTTTCGCGAGAAATATCGCGGAGCGCAAGGGCGAGAAAATCAATAATGTGAAGTCAAGCTTTACTGATGTCGCAACAAATCTTTGGTACGGCGGATATATCGCGTATCTTGAAAAGTACGATATTATCAAGGGTTACGATGACGGCACATTCAAGCCGGACGAGCAGATTACAAGAGCTGAATTTGTGACTATGTGCGTTAAATTTTACGAGCTTACGGACGATACCGTTTCATCTAAGAATAACGGGTTTACCGACGTTGCGAGCGCGCATTGGGCGTACAGCTACATCAATTCCGCGTCCGCTATGGGCTGGATAAGCGG
>CAYRSG010000091.1:0-1965 GCA_964426905.1 uncultured Clostridium sp.
CCGCGTAGAAATCCAGATATTCCGCGCCCTTTTCGTCGTAAATATACATACCCTTTGCGGTTTCCGCCAAAAAGTCGAAACGCTCGTACGTTTCCACCATATATTTATTTACCTTGTCCTTGACTTCCCGAACGCTAAGCCCCGTTTCCTTTAATAGCATAATTCAATCCTCCGTTAAATTAAGTTTTTTATTTTCAAATATTCCTTGATAACGGCTACGCAATTATCAATACCCGCCTTTTCGCTGTTAAGCGTCATATCGTAATTGACGGGATTTGTCCAATAGTTTCCGTGTGTGTAGTAATTATAATAATCGGCGCGGAATTTATCCGTCTGTTTTATAGTCGCCTCGGCGGTTGCCTTTGACACCTTCATATTTTCCATCGTGCGTTTAATGCAGAAATCACGCGGAGCCTCGATATAAACGCTTACCACGTTATCGCGTCCGCGAAGAATATAGTCGGCGCACTTGCCGACGATTACGCACGATTCCGTATCGGCAAGATTTTCAATAATCTGCTTTTGGAAGTCAAAAAGCTTATCGTCGGAAACAAATTTTTCATTCCTCGATATGTAATGCCTTGCTCTGGGGAGTCCGCGCATAAGCTTTGAAAAGCCGCCGTGCGTGCGCACCTTTTCGTTTACCTCGTCAAACATCTTTTTATCAAGTCCGCTCATCTGTGAAGCGAGCGTAAGTATGCGGTTTTCGTAACAGTGTATGCCCAAATCCGCCGCGAGCTTTGAGGCTATAGCCTTTCCGCCCGAGCCGAAGCCTCTGGCAAACGTTACAACAAAATTACTCATCATCCAACCTCCTAACCGGCAATATACCGCGACAAAAATTCCTTTGTCCGCGCGTTTTCGGGATTCGTAAAGAACTTCTCCGGCGGATTGTCCTCGACAATATAGCCCTTATCCATAAACAGCACTCTGTCGGAAACGTCGCGCGCGAAGCCCATTTCGTGAGTGACAATAAGCATAGTAAGTCCCGTTTCGGCAAGACTTTTCATAACATTCAGCACCTCGCCGACCATTTCGGGGTCGAGCGCGCTTGTCGGTTCGTCAAAGAGCAATACCTCGGGGTTCATACATAAACCTCTCGCGATAGCGACGCGCTGCTTTTGTCCGCCCGAAAGCTGCGCGGGAAGCGCGTTGATATACGGCGCCATTCCTACGGCTTTAAGGTTTGATATGGCTCTGTCGCGAGCCTCCTCCTTCGGCAGATGAAGCGCTCTGCGGGTACATTCCATACAGTTTTTAAGAACGGTCATATTGTTAAACAGATTAAAGGACTGAAAAACCATGCCCACCTTTGAGCGGTAACGATTTATTTCCTTTTGTGATTTTCCAAGCTCGTTGCCGTGGAAAAACACCTTGCCGGAGGTAGGGGTTTCAAGGTGGTTTATACAGCGCAGAAGCGTTGACTTGCCCGAGCCGGACGAGCCTAAAATACAAATAACCTCGCCGCGGTTGACGGTAAAATCGATTTTCCTCAAAACCTGATGCTCGCCGAAGCTCTTGCTAAGCTCCTCAACTCTGATTATTTCTTCTTTATTCACAGCCGTCACCTCTATTCCTTATCGTCCATATACTCGACGGCAAGAACATAGTCCTTTTTGCCCGCCATTTTCTTTTCCAGAAGCAGGAATACGCGGTTGAATACAAAGCAGAGTACGAAGTATATTACGGCGATCGTCAGATAGGACTCAAGATACTTGTAATATGTACCGCCCGCGGTTTTCGCCTGCAAAAACAGTTCCTTAACGCCGATTACATTCAATACCGAGGTCATTTTGAGGTTTGTCAAAAACGTATTTACCATTTCGGGTATAATATTTTTGAACGCCTGCGGCAGAACAATAAACACCATTACCGCGACGGGCGGCATTCCCATCGCAAGCGCGCCCTCACGCTGACCGACGTCGATTGACTTTATGCCGCCGCGCACCGTTTCCGCCATATACG
>CAYRSG010000092.1:0-1954 GCA_964426905.1 uncultured Clostridium sp.
CTTTTTGCGGCAAAAAGAAGCAAAAACTGTTCTTTTTCCGCGAAAAGAACCAAAAAGCCCAAAGGGGGGATTTCGATTTCCCCCCTTTGGAAACCCCCTTTAAACGACCAAGGGGGACCTTGTCCCCCATTGGAACCCCCTGCTTTTTCGGTAGGGGCGACCCTTGCGGTTGCCCGCGGGAGGCTTAATGCGCTAAACAACAATTTACTTCAAAAGGAGAACCTATGAAAAAGAGAAGCATATCGCTTGCGCTTTTGTTTGCGCTTATGCCGTGCACGGCATTTGCGGCGCAGAGCGACGTCAAATACGTTAAATCGACGGAGAAGTACGACTACGGCAGCGATTACATATGGCTTGCGGCGGACGGTAACGGAATTATACCGTTTTCGGTTGAGCCTTTAGACGGCTACACTTATGCTTACGCGCCCGAAATCAGTGAAATAAGAATAGAAAAGATTGAGCCTGTTAAGTTTACAGACACAAACGAAAATAATATATATGAAAACAATATATATATTGAGGAAATGTCGGCGAGGGGGGTTTTGACCGGTTATGAGGACGGCACGTTCAGACCGACAAAGGTTTTGACGCGCGCGGAAATGGCAGCGGTGTTCGCAAGGCTGTTTTCGGTTGAGCCGTCGGACGAAAGCTCCTGCTTCTCGGATATACCCGACAGTTATTGGGGCAGGGGTTACATAATGGCTCTTGTTGACAGGGGCGTGTTTAAGCGTGACGAGAAATTTAATCCCGACGCGGAGATTACGCGCGAGCAGCTAACGGCTATGACGTATCGTATGCTTACCGATATGGGCTGCGCGGGAGAAACGGGCGAGTATGATTTTACAGCTTACACTGATACTGATAGTATTTCGGACTATGCAAAGAAGGCGTACAATGACCTGCTTGTAAACTACTACAGACTGCTTAGGCACGTGGACTACGGTGATGAATTTGACACGTCCGACGACAGGTTTTCGTTTGAGCCGCAAAAAAGCGTGACGAGATATGAGTGCGCCGATTTTCTGTACGGGTTTATCCGTGATTTCTTTAGAAATAACGCGCCCGCCATAAAGCGCGACGGCGCGCCGAGTGAGGAAATTCCGGTTTTGGACGGCTCGACGTCAACTTACAATATAACGCGGAATATTTATTGGCAGTATTATTTAAATTACGAAAACCACCCCAATTTTCCGAAGCAGCACTCGAAAACGTCCAATTCGTATAAGCGTCTTATAGACGGCGAGGTCGAAATGATATTCGTACCCGACCCGAGCGGGGACGTTAAAAATTACGCCGAGGAAAAGGGCGTGAAACTCAAATATATTCCTATCGCGAATGAAGCTATGATATTCTTTACCGCAAACGATAATAAGGCGGATAATATCACAACCGAGCAGCTCCATAATATATATATCAACAATGGAATTAAGAACTGGAGCGAGATAGGCGGCGACGACGCGGAGCTTGTTCCGTTTTGCCGCAATACCGACAGCGGCTCGCACGCGCAGATGGAGAAATTTATTCTTGACGGCGGCGAGATAAACGAAACGATAAGCCGAGAGCATACCTCGTGGATTATGTCAAGTATCTTGACGGAGGTTGACGATTTTAATAAAAACAACACGGGCAAGTACGCCATAGGCTACAGTCTGTATTACTACTATTTCAATAATCAGACGATACTCGGTCCGGTGGATTTAAAGCTTATGAAAATAAACGGTGTTGAGCCGACGGAGGAAACAATCGCCGACGGAACGTATCCGCTCACAACCAATTATTATGCCGTAATCCGCGACGAGGAAAACGAAAAGGTTGACAATTTCCTAAACCTTATGCGGAGCGGGTTCGGCGACGAAATAATAAAAATGAGCGGTATGGGCGTTATAAAAGAAATAAATTAAAAGGAGATATAAAAAATGAGTGAAAACGCGTACAAACAGGCGGGCGTAGACGT
>CAYRSG010000093.1:0-1928 GCA_964426905.1 uncultured Clostridium sp.
CGGTTACGGCTTTTACATAAAAAAGTCTATCATCGTCCGGCTATGTACGATGTTGTAAGGGAGGCGGCGTAAAGTAAAAATCACTGTAAAAAGGTAAACAAACGGGAAGGAAGCATTTATTAAACGATTGTGTTTGATAGATGTTTTTGTATTTTAACGGCAAAAATTTAAAATTTTAAGGAGGAAAAAATTATGAGTACAGAAAACGAGAAGAAAATGGAGCAGTTGTTGACGAGTGAAATCGATTTGGGCGACGAGTTCAAGGAGATAGAAACGGATTTTGATCCGTTCGCGGATTTGGACGATGATCCGGCGGAGCGGACGGCTCCCGTTTCGGTCGCGGCGGACATAAAGCCCGCCGAAGAAGCTGCTGACATAGCAGAGAAAACAAATACGGAAAAGGCGGCGAATAATAATGAGAGTACATCATACGAACAGAAGGCGGCGGCTAAAAGCGGCGAACAGGGCGATTTTAATCCGTTTGAAACCGAGATTGACAGAGCCGAAACAAAGCAGGCTGAGGAAACCAAGACAGGTTTATTAAGCAAGCCGCCCGTTTTTGAGTTTGCCGGCGCATCAGAGGAGATTGAGGATTTATCCAAGACCTTCGAGGATATTCGCGTGGCAAAAGCGGAGGACTTTCCCGAGCTTGAGGACGCTAATCGCGTATCGTGGAAAATGAACTACTGCGGTATCGTGAAGAATATCGCGCAGCCAAAAAATACCACTATCGCCGAGCAGAAGAAGCTGATAGAGGAGTCAATGGACTTTGCTACCGCCATTAAGCGTAAGAAGGGCGAGTTTGTATGCAAGGTCATTCCCACGGTCACGGCGCAGAAAAAAGGACAGATGCCTGTGTATAAGGGTATATTTCTTGATGAGGACAGCGCGTTGAAAAGCGATAAGGCTATCGCGTATATTCCGTCTGAGGACGGGAATATGTACGAAATCAGAAATAACACAATCGGCACGTTCAGAGCGAAAGCCGAGAGAATAAGAGGTTTGACAAGAGTTAAAGCCGGATTTACTCCGGCTTTGCCTCTTTTCCCTTACAGGATGCTTTGCGAAATAATAGCGTTTTTCCGATATTTTGCTGACAGAAAGAATGTTCGCGAGGCTCTTGTAAACGTGTATTGGGACAACGAAAATGACGAATATGTCGTTAAGGTCCCGAAGCAGAAGGTAGGCTCGGCGTCGGTTGATACAATTTTGCCGGACGTCACTGATAATTTGGTACACGTTATGGACATTCACTCTCATAACTTTATGAAAGCGTTTTTTTCGCAAACGGACGATAACGACGAAAAAGCGACGCGGCTCTATACGGTTATAGGACGGCTTGACAAGCTGTTTCCCGATATTTCAACACGTATTTCAGTAGGCGGTAAGTTTGTGGACATACACCCGTCGGATATTTTTGAATACCCGTTTGACGATTTCCCGAGCGAATGGCTTAATAACGTAACGGAATACAGAGCCGGAGGTGATTTGAAATGAAGATTTACAAAAACGACGCGTTTAAAATCATACTCATCGGCGCGGGCGGCACGGGCGGATATATAGCTCCGCATCTGTATCGTATTGCATACGCTTCCGGCAGAGATGTCCGTATAATTATCGCCGACGGCGATATTGTCGAGGAGAAGAACCTGATACGCCAGAATTTCGCGCATTGTGATATAGGCAGAAATAAAGCGCGTGTGTTGGCTGAAAGATATTCGCAGACCTTTGGTATTCGCGCGGAGTATATCCCTGATTTTATTGAGGACGCCGACACGTTGAAGGAACTTGTACGCGAGGGGAATCAATATTGCCTTAACTCGACTAAGGTAATCCTAATCGGCGCTGTTGACAATAACCGTTCCCGCCGGCTTTGTAACGAGGTGTTTAATAAAACAAGAAACCTCATATACATTGACTCCGGCAAC
>CAYRSG010000094.1:0-1751 GCA_964426905.1 uncultured Clostridium sp.
AATTATCCTGCGAGTTTGACGGATCCCATTTTACGACAAGCTCGTACTGACCGTCTCCGTCAAGGTCGCCGACGCTCATATCGTTTATTCCCACTCTTGATTTTTCTTTGTTATTACTGTCTATATATGTGGTAGCGCCGTATGTGTATGTATTACCGTCGGGAGTCGTTCCGTCCGCGGGAACGGTAAACGAAATATCCTTATAAGCGACAGAATTTGAAAAAACGCCGTTTGTATATTCTACATTTGTTGTCCACGGCGTAACCGCCGTTTCGCCGTCGATGCTCTCGCCCGCCGGAACAACTATGTACTTGCCGCTCTCGCTTCCGCTTGAGTCGGTGTAGCACGTAGCGTCATGCGCGCCGGTGGTATATATTTTCGTACCGTCGCGGTAAACGTCGAACGCCTGATTTGAAAGACTCTCGTCTCCCAGAAGTCTCCACGACAAATACACGCCGTTCGACGCCTTAACCGCGACAAGCCCGCGGTCAAGATATTCCATCTGTCTCGGCGTATTTTCCGCAAGCGACGGTATGGCGCCGAACGATACCGCCGAAACGGCTGTCGCGGCGGCAGCCGCCAGCGCTGTAAGCTTTTTTCTCATTATTTTTTCTCCTTATTTTTTATTTGAATAAATATTCATATAATTATATTATAATACCAAAATATGAAATTTTCAACAACTTTATTTGCTTTTTCACGTTGATTTTTGTATTGAATTATGCTATTATCATTTATGTATGCGGATTTACCGGCTGAAAGGCTATGGCGATTGTTACGGAAATAAAAAAACTTCGGAAGGCGCGCGGCGGACATTTCTTCTTATATTATATACGGCGTATACGGCGGCTTGACGCATTGCGGTACATTGCCGGCGGAAGAAGCTTTTCATCTGAGGACGAGGAACAGATGATTTATAATAAAAATACGGGAGGACGGACAAATGAATGTAAAGAAACTGCTTCAGGCGGTAGCGGACGGAAGCGTGAGCGTTGAGGACGCCGAGCTGAAGCTTAAAGCAAAGCCTTTTGAGGACATGGGTTTTGCGAAGCCGGATTTTCACCGCGAAGCGCGTCAGGGCGCGGGCGAGGTGATTTACGGAGAAGGCAAGAGCGCGGAGCAGATTGGCGAAATTGCGCGTAAACTTATGGAAAACGGTCAGGAAACCGTTTTAATTACGCGTTTGCCGGAGGAAAAAGCAAAAAGCGTCGGCTTAACCGTGCCGATTCAATACTTTAAAACGGGCGGAGTGGGAATAGCGGGCAAAATGCCCGAGCCTGACGCGGACGGAACGATTGTGGTCGCCACGGGCGGCACGAGCGATATACCGGTGGCGGAGGAAGCGGCGGTTACCGCGGAAGCTCTCGGGAATAAAGTAACCCGTCTGTATGATGTGGGCGTCGCGGGAATACACAGGCTCTTTTCATGCGGCGCGGATATAATGAGCGCGAAGGTAATCGTGGCGGTCGCCGGTATGGAGGGCGCGCTCGCGAGCGTTATCGGGGGAATAGCCGATTGTCCGGTGATAGCCGTACCCACAAGCGTAGGTTACGGAGCGTCCTTCGGAGGACTTTCCGCTCTTTTGTCGATGTTAAATTCCTGCGCGAGCGGAGTGAGCGTCGTAAATATTGACAACGGTTTCGGAGCGGGTTATCTGGCAAGCATGATAAATCATATAGGCGGTAAATAATGGGAAGTCTCTGATTAAATTTGCTTGACATTTTGCACAAAAAAGGGTATAATTAAAATAT
>CAYRSG010000095.1:0-1728 GCA_964426905.1 uncultured Clostridium sp.
AATATATAAATCTCTCTTTTTTACAGTTTCCCAACTAAATTATCGCTCCTGTTCTATGTGATTAAGACTACGATTTTTATGATTCTGTTCTTTGCGTTGCTTGTTTCTTTATAATATTATTAGAATAGCTATATTAATGGTTTTATGGATGACATTGATGTCGTGCTGAGTGAGAATGCCGAAAGCTCTTATCAAGCAGATTCGGCTACAATAGGTAATGTTGCGCTTAAGCCGTAAAACGCGCTACCGCCGATGCTTGTTACGCTGTCGGGATTGTTTAAAGCGTCCGTAAATTCCCGAATATTTTTGCCGAATCTAAAGCAATAAAGCTTACACGGGTTATTTCAAATAATCGCCGCAGTATTTATCTATCCCGTCGGCTATCGCGTGTCCTATGCCGTCGTATTCGCTGTTAAGTATGTCGAGGTCGGCTGAGTTGTCAAAAAATCCTATTTCAAGATACGCGATCGGTATCGGAGACTTGCAGAACAGAATTAGGTTTGTAAGTCCGCCTATCTTGCCCTCGCCGTAGCTTTTCATCGAGGTCTGAGCAATTATCTCGTCGTTTATATAACGGCCGAGAGTGTTTCCTCTTGACGCGTAATCCTGCGGAATCCATTTCTGCGTGTACTCTCCGCCAAGCTCAATATAGGCGCTTCCGCGTCCGCCGCCGGCGTTTGAGTGAACGCATACAAACAAGTCCGCATCAGGTACCGCGCTTACATCATTGTTGGGATAACAGTATATAAGGCGTTTTGTCATTGACGGATTTTCGTCGCCGCCGCGCGTAAGCCGCACCTCATACCCCATTTCCTCAAGATATTTCGCGGCGCTGAGCGCGTTGTTAAAATTTATCCGCGGCTCAATTTCCCTGTCGCCGTTCTCCATTCTGTACCAGCAATCGCTTCCGCCGTCGCCGCCGCGGCAATCCTCCCACGCGGTTCCTGCCGCCCAATGCCGCCATTCTCCCCATTGACCGTTATCGTCGTTCCGGAGCCAGCCGCTTGCGAGCTTTTCCTCGTCGCTCATATATCCCGAATCCTTGCCGTGACCGGGGTCAATGACAATCGTAATAGGCGGCTTTACCGGCTCGCTCGGACCGGTATAGCCCTCCGGCGAAAGCGCGCCGCTGATTTTATTATATAGCCTTGCCAGAATAACCGCCGCTTCGCCGCGCGTTATCGCGCCGCCGGCGTCAAAGATTCCGTCTCCGCTTATAATACCGGCGTTTACAGCCGTTCTTACGTACTCGTCCGCCCACGACGGAACGTCGTCGCTGAAATTCAAGACCGCGCCGTCGGGCGAAGCCTCCGCGTTTGAGGTCAGAACCCTTGACGCTATCGTTACCGCCTGCGCTCTTTGTATAGGCTCGCCGCCGCGGAAGGAGCCGTCCTCAAAACCGGACATTATGCCGTATTCCACAGCGCTGCCCGCCGTATAATAATACCAGCAGCTTTTTGAAACGTCGTTTAAATAGTATGGGCGCACGGTGTCGAGCTTGTCAAGGAGTCTTAAAACGACAGTTGCGAACTCGGCTCTTGAAATACTGCTGTCAGGCTCAAATTCCGTTTCTGTTCTGCCGGTTACATAGCGCTTTTCGGCAAGCAGATTTATCGCCCGCTGTGTTTCATTATCCTTTTCCGATATATCCGAAAACTCCGCGAGAGCGGCGGTCGGAACAAGGAAAAGCGTTATAATTGCCAAAACAATAGCCTTTTTCATATTCAT
>CAYRSG010000096.1:0-1655 GCA_964426905.1 uncultured Clostridium sp.
AAAAAATATCGCCGCGTACTGATTACGGATTTAATTTGCGCCGCGCTTGCCACAGCGTTAAATATTGTATCGCCTATGATTGTAAGGTATATAACGAATGCGGGCGTGAGCGAAACATCAAAACTAACGCCGCCGCTCATATTTCAAATTACCGCGGTTTATCTTATTTTATGCGCGGTTTCGGCTGTTGCGAATTTCTATATGTCGTACAGAGGTAATGTAATGGGCGCAAAGGTTGAAAACGATATGAGGTTTGATTTATTCAAGCATCTGCAAGAGTTGTCATATTCCTTTTATACGGAAAACAAAATCGGTCAGATAATGGCACGTCTTACAAGCGACCTTACCGATATTGCCGCGTTTATACATACCGCGCCCGAACAGCTTTTTATTTCGGGAATAACAATGATAGTTTCATTTGTTATCCTCATACGGATAAATATTCCCCTGACCCTTGTTGTGTTCGCGTCGCTGCCGCTTGTGTTTATCAGTACAAAATATTTCAACAAGCGTATGCGTTCAAAAATGAAAAGTCAAAGAGTACAGCTTGGCGAGATAAATTCACAGATAGAGGACACTTTGCTCGGAATAAGGCTTGTAAAATCTTTCACAAACGAAGCGGCTGAAATAAATAAATTTGAGGGAAGAAATAATCGCTATCTTAATATAAAATCAAAAACCTTTCTGTATCTTGCGGGATTTCAATGCTCTATCAGTTCGCTGGGCGGTATTTTATATATAGCGGTTGTCGTATTGGGCGCGGTTTTTATTATGAATAACCGAATTAACGCGGGTGATTATGCGGCATATCTTTTATATATCAACACTCTTTGGGCTTCTATACGGACGCTTGCCAACTTTACGGAGCAATTTCAGCGCGGAATAACGGGAATAGAACGGTTTGTTGAGATAATGGACACAAAAGCGGAAATAACCGATAAAAAATATACCCTGCCGCTTAACCCGTCCGACGGAAGTATCGAATTTGAGAACGTATCGTTTCGCTATAAAGGCGCGGATAAAAATGTTCTGGAAAATATCAGCTTCAAAATAAACAAAGGCGATAATATTGCTTTTGCCGGTCCTTCCGGCAGCGGAAAAACGACATTGATAAATCTTATTCCGCGTTTTTATGATGTGACAGGCGGAAGTATCAAAATTTGCGGTACGGATATTCGTGACTTGAGAATACGCTCAATCCGTCAGGCAATCGGCATTGTACAGCAGGACGTATATTTGTTTTCGGGAACGGTTTTTGACAATATTGTTTACGGCAGGCTTGACGCGTCAAAAGAGGAAGTAATCAGCGCGGCGAAACAGGCGGGCGCGCACGATTTTATTATGGAATTGGAAAACGGCTACGATACATACATCGGCGAACATGGAGTTAAGCTGTCGGGCGGTCAAAAGCAAAGAATAAGCATAGCAAGGGTATTTTTGAAAAATCCTCCTATACTCATTCTTGACGAAGCGACCTCCGCGCTTGACAATGAAAGCGAGCGTCTTATACAAGAGTCGCTTGAACACTTGTCAAAGGGCAGAACGGTAATTACCATAGCTCACAGATTGACTACCATTCAGAACGCGGATAAAATTATGGTACTGACTAAAAACGGCATTGAGGAAAGCGGAACGCATATGGAGCTTATGGACAA
>CAYRSG010000097.1:0-1553 GCA_964426905.1 uncultured Clostridium sp.
CCCTCGGAAATCATAGTGTTCATTCCCATAGGCATATCGCGTATATCCTCGGCTATGCCCGCCATCTCCGCCGCCTCCCACGCTCCGTCAAGCGTTAAATTCGGCGCGGAAACGGCGATGTTGGAAAATATATCGCCCTGAAAGAGCTTGCCGTCCTGCATAACAACGCCGATTTTTTGGCGCAGCGACTTTAAATCGAGCTTTTCCAAGTCCCTGCCGTCGTAATACACCGCGCCCCTGTCCGGCTTCTCAAAGCCGAGCATCAGCCGCATAAGCGTGGACTTGCCGCAGCCGGTTTTGCCGACTATCGCCACATACTGACCGGAGCGTATTTTTAAGGAAAGATTATCTATTACCTTCGGCATATCCTCGCTGTAGCGAAACGACACGCTATTAAGCTCGATACCGCCGGATATTCGCGATACGACCTGTTTTTCGGCTGATATTTCGGGCTTCGCCTCGTAAAACGGTCTTAATTCGTCAATCGCCGGCTTTATTCCCGCCGCGGCAAGAGCCGTGCCCGAAAGAGCGGCGAACGCGCCCGATACAGTTCCGTAGGCGCTGTTGAACGCGTAGAAATTCGCGACGGATATTCCCGATTTCGCCGCCGCGAGATAAATCAATATCCCGCCGAAAAGCGTTATGGCAAGGCTTACCGCGCCCGATACCTTTATGATAAACGGCGGATTGTATTTTGCCGCCGCGCTTTCGGCGTACGTCTTGCCCCAACGGGAGAACGCGCGTTTTTCCGCGCCCGCGAGCTTGATTTTCTGTATGCCGGTGATAAGCGCGTAGCTCACGCCTTGTTCCTTTGCCGCGCATCTCATCTGAGCGCGTATGTTCTTCATCTCCGCGAGCGATACCGCGGCGGAGAATATGAGCGACGCTGCAATTACAAGCATAGCGTACAGCCATATATCCCTTCCGTATATAATCATCTGCGCTATGTACACGAGCGAAAACAGCGCGGCAAGTCCGGTCGATATAACGGCGCCGGAGAAGCTTTCGCAAAGCGCGTCAGCCGATTGCAGTCTGCTTGAAAGTCCGCCGGCGCTATGCTTTTTGAAAAATCCCGCCGGCAGCGACAAAATACGCGCCATAACCGCGCTTTCCACGGACAGCTTCATTTTACTCGCTATCCGCGTCGTAAGCAGGTTTTTAACGGCGGTTACAACCGCCGCGCTGATGTTTACGCACACCAGAAAAACGGCGATCGCCATAAGCGGCTGTATGTCGCCTCCGCCGATAATACTCGAAAAAATGACGTTATACAGCGCCGGAATAACCGTGCCGATAAGCATTGCCGCGAGCGTCGCTATCGCGGTCATAAAAACGTCCGCGCCCGACACGCGCGAAAAAACGCATTTGCCAAGCTCCCTCGCGTTCATTTCCTTTAGGGGGAACGGCTTGTAAAAGCACAGCGCGTCACGCTCGAACAGAGCCGCGTTTTTCTTTGTCACTCTTACGCGCTTTCCGCTTTCCCTGTCGAAAAACACAAGCCGTGAAAGCCTGTCCGGTATAAGCGCGGCAACGCTTCCGTCGTCCGCGCGTCT
>CAYRSG010000098.1:0-1510 GCA_964426905.1 uncultured Clostridium sp.
ACGATATGTACGGAGGGAAACAATGAGGTTCAAAAGGCTTGTTCCCGAAACGCGGCGAAAAGTGAACGCGCTTATTCGTAAACAATGCTGTAACTTTGACAACGGGAATTGCATTTTACTTGACAACGGCGATGTATGTCCTTGTCCGCAGACAATTTCATATTCCCTTATATGCAAATGGTTCAAAAACGCCGTGCTGCCGACCGACAAGGAATTGTATATAAAGCTGATGAAACCGACAGATACAAAAAAGTGTGTTGTATGCGGCGCGGAATTTATACCGACAGGACGCAGAGCTAAATATTGCGCCGAGTGCCGCAAAATCGTATGGAATAAACAAAAGGCTGAATATATCAGAAAAAAGAGGAATGAGTGTAGAAATTTATGACATTAAAAATCGCATAAAATCAAGCGTTTTCAGGCTTGAAATCGGGAAAGTAATATAACTTCATTCATACCCTCAAAAAACGGCTCATAAATTTCTACATTTTAAGACGGAGCGTAACCGTATCTGCGACTACGCTCCGTCTTTTTTATTGCGTCTATTTCCGCACCGCCGCGAGCAGCTTTCTCCCTGCATACTATTCCGCGCTATTCGATAGGCACGGCGAGGCGCGAAACGTAATTTTTCGGATTTATATTTTTCCCGACATACGGCGCGACAATTCCGAGAACGCGCGCCTCACCCTTGGGCGTGACGCCCATTTCCTTTATTTTTTCTCTCAGCGTGATATACGCCTTGCACAAATCGGAATAGTCACCGTAATAGAGCATCGAAACCGCGCGGCAGGCGGGAATTGTAACCGCGTCGTCGGGCGCGTCCGACGGCTCCAGCGGAACACAGCACATATAGTCGTGTATAACGTCGAAATTAAAACCGTCGCTGAAATAATCGGAGCATTTATTGATTGCAAAAAGCGGCTCGGAGGGCAAAAGCTTGTAGCCGTTCTCGCAAGCCTCGTGAAACAGCGCCTCCATAACGTCAGCTTTTTCACGCATAATTCCCGTATACTCGCGGGCGAAGCATACGTATTCCGGCAGTTCGACAATATCGAGCCTCATATTATTTTTGCTGTCAAGCCTTATCGTCATTTCCTCAAGCATACGTTCAATCGACCGCAGCTTATTTACAAAACTGTTCAAAAGCTCCGGCGACTCGCCGTTTGAAGCGTAATATTCCTTAATATCGTCATAGCTCAGCCCCAAATCGAGCAGCTTGCGAACCTGAAGTATCTGCGATACGTTATAATTGTCATAATATCGCAGTCCGCCGTTTGAATTTTGCTCAATGTGCGCCGGCGTTAAAATCCCTCTGTCCTCAAGCCGCAGTATCGTGCTTCTCGAAACACCGCAGCACTTCGCCGCCTGTCCTATTAAAAATAAATTATCCTTTTTCATTTTACCGCACCTCGCTTAATATTTTATCACGCGGTAAAGGATTTTACAATGGGTTTTAAAAAAATTACGAAAAAATAAAAAAATTTTGCAAAAACTATTGACTCGTTCACGG